>JAQVGR010000092.1:0-825 GCA_028696635.1 Candidatus Krumholzibacteriia bacterium
TTCTGGAGATGGTGCTGGGGGAGCCTCGCATGAACGAGCGGGAGAAGCTTCTCGATGCGGCCAGGATAATCGGGGCAGGGGGGAAATGATCTGAGGAGAGTTCCCGCGACCTGGTGTCAGGGGTATCCTCGACGTGAGTTCGAGCAGAAGAGATCCTCGAATCACATCTGTCGAGCAAACCGTCTGGGGCTGAAGGGTAAAACGGGAACCCTCCTCGACAAAAATATAGGGTATAGTACCTATGTCTGTCAACGGATTATTAACAGCTATGTAAACAGGATATTCCACCTGTCTGTCGGCCGCAATGGAGAGGAGCGACATGAAAGGGCTCGAGCGTCTGATTCGCGAGATGCGCAAGATGCTGCTTCCCTATCATCACGAGCACGATATCGAGAGCGGAGCCAGGCGATGGCAGGTCGGGGAGAGCGAATACCTCGCCTCATGGATCTCCCAGCAGCTTCGGGTGTGCCGCGAGAAGAACAGGTGCCACCGACGTGAAAGTTGCGTGTTTTATGAATACGGTGATATAGCGCATAAGAACTACGAGATCTGTTACGAGGTCCTCCTCATGCTCGAGAACGGGGAAATTACCGTCACAGAAGGGGATGAAGGGAAAAAAGATGGAAACCCATGACACGATACTGCCAGTATGGCGTTTATGGCACATATCGAAATCTCCCTCATCGGTACGGGTCTGACCATGAACGGGCATCTGTCTTTTTAACATATTGCTTCCATGTAAGTTGCGCAGATTTGATTTAGTCAGGTCAATGGCACGATCCTTGTATATTGTTTTAACTGCTTTATACTATTTGAATTATAGAA
>JAQVGR010000092.1:835-6703 GCA_028696635.1 Candidatus Krumholzibacteriia bacterium
AGAACGATGCCGTATGGCTTCGAGCAAAGGAGTCGAAAATGTCGAAGATAATAGGAATCGACCTGGGGACTACCAATTCATGCGTGGCTGTCATAGAGGGAGGCGAGCCGGTCATCATCCCTAATCCGGAAGGAGGCCGGACGACTCCTTCGATAGTCGGATTCAAGGATTCGGAGAAGCTCGTCGGGCTGCTGGCGAAGCGCCAGGCGGTGACTAACCCGACGAAAACGGTCTTTTCGATCAAGCGATTCATGGGACGCAAGTTCGCCGAGGTAGGGACCGAGATCTCCGAGGTACCGTACAAGGTCGTCAAAGGACCGAACGGTGACGCGCGCGTCCGGATCGGCGACAAGGAGTACAGTCCTCCCGAGATCTCCGCCCTCGTGCTGAAATACCTCAAGGAGGCCGCCGAGGCGTACCTTGGAGAGACTGTTACGAGGGCCGTGATCACCGTGCCCGCCTACTTCAACGACAGCCAGCGTCAGGCGACCAAGGACGCTGGAAAGATCGCAGGGCTTCAGGTAGAGCGCATCATCAACGAGCCCACCGCGGCTTCCCTCGCCTACGGGCTCGAAAAGACCGGGGACCGCACGATAGCGGTCTTCGATCTCGGCGGAGGCACCTTCGACATCTCTATCCTCGAGCTCGGCGACTCCGTCTTCGAGGTCAAATCGACGAACGGGGATACACACCTCGGCGGGGACGACTTCGACCAGCGGGTGATCGACTGGCTCGTCGGAGAGTTCAAGAAAGACCAGGGCATCGATCTCTCCGCAGATCCGATGGCGCTGCAGCGTCTCAAGGAGGCGGCCGAAAAGGCCAAGTGCGAGCTTTCAACGGTTCAGGAGACCGATATCAACCTCCCGTTTATCACTGCCGACGCGAACGGACCGAAACACCTCAACATAAAGCTGACACGAGCGCGCCTGGAGTCCCTCACGCAGGACCTGATCGAGCGGACAGTCCAGCCGTGCCGCAGCGCGATAAAGGATGCCGGCGTCTCCCTGTCGGGAATCGACGAGGTCATCCTCGTCGGCGGCTCGACCCGGATGCCCGCGGTCCAGGCCAAGGTGAAGGAGATATTCGGCAAGCAGCCGCACCAGGGGGTCAATCCCGACGAGGTTGTGGCCCTCGGCGCGGCGATCCAGGGAGGTGTGCTCGCCGGGGACGTTCACGACGTGCTCCTTCTCGACGTCACGCCCCTCTCGCTCGGCATCGAGACTCTCGGCGGCGTCATGACCAAGCTGATCAACCGCAACTCGACGATCCCGACGCGAAAGAGCGAGGTTTTCTCGACGGCAGCCGACAACCAGACCACCGTCGAGATCCATGTGCTCCAGGGCGAGCGAGAGATCGCAGCGCAGAACAAGTCGATCGGGCGGTTCCAACTCGCCGGGATACCTCCGGCGCCCCGCGGCGTCCCGCAGATCGAGGTGACCTTCGATATCGACGCCAACGGCATCCTCAACGTTGCGGCGAAGGACAAGGCGACGGGCAAGGAGCAGAAGATCATCATCCAGTCTTCGAGCGGATTGACCGAATCCGAGATAGACAAGATGGTCAGGGACGCCGAGGCCCACGCGGACGAGGATCGGGCGAAGCGGGAGCTGGTCGACCTGCGCAATCAGGCCGATCACCTCGCCTACACGACCGAGAAGCAGCTCGATGAGTACAAGGACAAGATCCCTTCGGGGGATATCGATACGATCCGCACCGCGCTCGAAGAGCTCAAGGAGGCGGCCAAAACCGACGACGCCGGACGGATCAGGAAGGCGATCGACGCCTATAACGGAGCCTGGCAGAAGGCCGCGCAGGTAATGTACCAGCAGGCCCCGGGAGGCGCCGGTCCTCAGGATGCCGGGGCGAAGGGGCCAGAGGAAGCGGAGAAGCCGTCCGAGGGACCGGTGGATGCCGAGTACGAGGTGATCGATGACGACGACCGGAAGTGACGGAGCGAATAAATCTTGCGCACGCACTGACCGATCCGTATACTACGTTTCATTGCTTGGAGGTGGGCGATTAGCTCAGCTGGTTAGAGTGCTTGCTTGACATGCAAGAGGTCACTGGTTCGAGTCCAGTATCGCCCACCAGAGGACAGGTCGTCATGCTCGAGATCACATACCCCGACGGATCAAGGCAGGAGATTTCCGAGGGCTCCCCGATCAGCGAGGTCGTCGATGCCCTGCCGCGTTCGATCAGGAGCAGGGCCCTGGCGGTTCGCGTGGGGGACCGCCTCTACGATCTCAGACCGACGTTCGACCGGGGCGGCAGCTTCGAGGTTCTCACGCCCGAGTCGGACCGGGCGCTCGACATCCTGCGCCACAGCGCTTCCCATCTGATGGCCCTCGCCGTGCAGGAGCTTTTCCCCGGCGCCCGCTTCGCGATCGGACCGTCCGTGCAAGACGGATTCTACTATGATGTTCTGCTCGACCGCACGCTGACGCCGGAAGACCTCGAACGAATCGAATCGAAGATGAAAGATCTCCTCTCGAGCGGATTCGCCTTCGAGCGGCGCATGCTCCCGCGGGACGAGGCGATCGGTCTGTTCGATGGCGCGGGACAGAAGTTCAAGGTCGAGTTGATCCGAGACCTCGACGTCGAATCGGTGTCGGTGTATTCGCTGGGGCCGTTCACCGACCTGTGCACCGGTCCTCACGTTCCAGACATCAAGATGCTCAAGCATTTCAAGTTGACTTCAATCGCAGGCGCCTACTGGCGGGGGGACGAGCACCGCGAGATGCTCCAGCGGATCTACGGTACGGCTTTCTTCAGCGCGGAAGACCTGGGCGCCGAGCTGCAGCGCCGCGTGGAGGCCCGCAAGCGGGATCACCGGAAGCTCGGGCCGCAGCTCGAGCTGTTCGATATCAAGGAGGAGGCGGGGGGCGGGTTGGTCTTCTGGTATCCGAAAGGATACATCCTGCGCGAGACTATAGAGAATTACTGGAAAGAGAGCCATCGCCGACATGGCTATGACATAATCATGACGCCGCATATCGCAGACAGCCGTCTCTGGGCCACGTCGGGGCATCTCGACTACTATCGCGAGAATATGTTCGTGATAGGCACAGAGGAGCAGGAGTTCGTCCTCAAGCCGATGAACTGCCCGTATCACGTGCTGGTCTACAAGAGCCGGATCCACAGCTACCGGGATCTGCCGATACGCTACGCCGAGCTCGGGACGGTTTACCGGAACGAGCGGTCCGGGACGCTGCACGGCCTCCTGCGCGTGAGGGGTTTCACGCAGGACGATGCGCACATATTCTGCACCCCCGAGCAGCTCGACGACGAGGTCGGCGGGTGTTTCGACCTCGCCCACGAGATGCTCACCACGTTCGGTTTCAACGACTACGAGGTGGAGCTCAGCATGCACGATCCCGCAAAGATGGAAAAATATGCGGGATCGGAGCAGGAGTGGCAGATGGCCGAGGCCTCCCTGCTGAAATCGATAGACAAGAGGGGCATCCCGTTCCGGAAGATGCCGGGCGAGGCCGTCTTCTACGGACCGAAGATAGACCTGAAGCTGATAGACGCCATCGGGCGTGGGTGGCAGGCGACCACGATACAGTTCGACTTCAACCTGCCACGCCGGTTCGACGTCACGTACGTCACAGGCGAAGGCGAGCGGAAATACGTCTATATGATTCACCGCGCCCTGCTCGGCTCGATAGAGCGGTTCATCGGCACCCTGACCGAACACTATGCCGGCGCGTTCCCGCTCTGGCTCGCCCCCGTCCAGGCGGTGGTCATCCCCGTCTCGCCGGACCAGGCGGACTACGCTCGACGGTGCGTCGAGACTCTCGCGGCGGCCGGGATCAGGGCGGAAGCGGACCTGCGCGACGAAAAGCTCGGGTACCGGATCCGGGACGCCGAAGTCAAAAAGGTGCCGTATATGGCGGTAGCCGGCCCCCGGGAGGTGGAGGAGGGCACCCTCGACGTGCGCTCGAAACGGCGCGGCCGCCTCGGGGCCAGGCTCCTGGAAGAATTCTCGGCCGAACTGGTTGACGAGATAGCGAAAAAGACATATCATTAGAAACCTTGATGGAACGAAGCAGGGGCGAGAGCTCCTCACCTTACGGTCAAAACGCGGTACCAGTAGGGTTTCATCTGCGACCGACGAACGCCGGGCGGGTGGAATCTCTACCTGCCCGGTTTCATGTTTGCGCGGGAGGTGAAGTATCAAAGGATACGTCAAGAGCGAGAAGCGCGAGCGACGCACGCGCGTCAACGACATGATCCGGATATCGGAGGTCAGGGTCATCGACGAGGAGGGAACCCAGCTCGGCGTGATGGCCACCGAGGATGCGAAACGCATCGCCGAGGAGAAGGGTCTCGATCTCGTCGAGATAGCTCCCGATATCAGGCCTCCGGTATGCAAGATCATGGATTTCGGGAAGTTCAAGTACGAGCAGAGCAAGAAAGCCCGGGAATCCAAGAAGAAACAGCATGTCACGCACCTGAAGGAGATCAAGCTCCGTCCTAAGATCGAGGAGCACGACTTGCAGTTCAAGATGAAGAATGCCGAGAGGTTTCTCCTGGGCAAGGACAAGGTCAAGTTCACGGTAATCTTCAGGGGCCGTGAGATGGAGCACCTGGAGAAGGGATACGAGATGCTCAAGGGTGTCATCGAGCGGTTCTCCGATATCGCCACCGTTGAGAAGGAGGCCGTGAGGACGGGACGGATCATATCCCTCATAATGGGTCCCCGGTCCGACCGGAAAGCCCATAAAGGGGGTGGAGAAGGGAATGCCCAAGATTAAGACCAACCGCGGGGCCGCGAAGAGATTCCGCATCACCGGCACCGGCAAGATCAAGAGAAAGAAGGCCTACGCAAGCCATATTCTCACCAAGAAGTCCAGCAAGCGCAAGCGCGGTCTGCGGAAGCAAACGATCGCCATGAAATCGGACACGGGGCGCATCAAGCGGATGCTGGGCATATAGCGCTTCTTCGCTCTATCAGTACGGCAGAGGAATCGGGAGGCATCGGACAATGCCGAGGACAAAACACAGTGTAGCATCGCACAAGAGAAAGAAGAAGGTGCTGAAGCAGGCCAAGGGATTTACCGGCGGCCGCGGCACCCTGTATCGGACCGCGCGGGAGACGGTCGACCGGGCGCTCGTCTACGCGTACCGCGACCGCCGCGCACGCAAGCGCGATTTCCGCAAGCTGTGGATCGCCAGGATAAACGCCGCGGCGCGCCTGAACGGACTGACCTACAGCCGCTTCATCAACGGCCTGAAGAAGTCGGATATCGAGATCAATCGGAAGCTTCTCTCGGAGATAGCCGTCAATGACGCGGAAGGATTCAAGCGCCTCGCCGAGATAGCGAAAGAAGCACTCTGATGAAGGACGGGATCCCCGACAGTGACGCGCTCCGGCGTCTCGAGCGGGAGGCGAGGGAAGCGGTCGAAGCCGCGGGGGATGTGGAAGCCCTCGAGCGGGCGCGGGTTGCATTCCTCGGCCGCAAGCAGGGACGTCTGACGGCAGCGTTACGGTCGATAGGCGCCCTGCCGCCCGATCAGCGTCCCGTGATCGGCAACCTGATCAACGAGGTGAAGGGGCGTCTCGATACGCTCTTCGACGGGAAGCACGCCGAACTGACCGGATCCGGGGCCGATCCCGAGCCGTTCCCGGGGGACGCGACGCTCCCCGGACGTCGCGGCTGGGAGGGAGGGCGGCATATTCTGCACCGCGTGCTCAGGGACGCCAAGGAGATCTTCGTCCGCATGGGGTATTCCATTGCGCATGGTCCCGATGTCGAGCTCGATTACTATAACTTCGAGGCGCTGAATTTCCCTCCCGACCATCCCTCGCGGGATACGCAGGACACCTTCTATGTGAACATGGACATCCTGCTCCGGACGCAGACC
>JAQVGR010000093.1 GCA_028696635.1 Candidatus Krumholzibacteriia bacterium
GCAGTGCGCCTCGACGCCCTGCTCCTCGAGCCACAGGAGTACGCCGATGCTGCCGAACCCCCGGGCCCCGCCCGATCCGAACGCCAGTCCGATACGCTTCATGCCGGCGCGCGCCGCGCCATCACGGTTCCCGCAGCCGCCGCGAGAGATCGTGAAGCCGGGCGCGCTCCCTCCTCGATAATCCGTCGATCCCTTCCCGGTTCATCTTGTCGAGAAGCCCGTCGAGCTCCCCGCGCATCGTCCGGCGCGCCGCCCCGCCGGCGCCGTTCGGACGGTCGCCGCCCGCGCCCCGGTACGCGGTTCCCGCGCGGACCAGCCGGGGATGCTGGGCGAGCAGGTAGAGATAGACCGCCGCGGGGACGAGCAGGGCTGCCAGCAGCAGCGGCCTGAGCGCGATCAGCCGGGGCACGAGCGCCGCCGAGATCAGCACGCCGGCTATCGCGCCGCCGAGATGGGCCTCGTGGCCGATCATGCCGGCCTGCGAGCGGATCCCGTAGATCGATATGAGGATGAAGAGGATCCCGAACAGCCACGACGGCATCCCCATCGGCATCAGGAGAAAGCCTATCCTGCCGTCGGGGAACATCAGGATGCTGGCGAAGATGACTCCGCTCACCGCCCCGGAGGCGCCGAGGGCCCGGTAATCGGGGTGATCGCGGTGCACGTAGAGGGCGAGCAGGTTCCCCGCGACCAGGCTCCCGAAGTATAGCGCGACGAAATCGAGGATCCCCATCACCGTCCCGACACCCTGGCTGAACGAGTACAGGGCGAACATGTTGAAGGCGAAGTGCGCGATGTTCGCGTGGAGGAACCCCGAGGTGACGAGCCGCAGGTACTGGCGGTCGTCGAGTATCCTGCGCACGTGGAAGAGGTGCCGCTCGAGGAAGACGCGGCTTCCGAGGCCGCGGAAGGTGAATATCCCGCTGGCGACGATCAGCACGACGGCGAAGGCCTCGACCGCCTGTTCCATTCAGCCCCCCTCCTTTCCCGCCATCTCCTCTATGTCGAAGCGCAGGATTCCCACCGGCTTCGCGATCCTCCCCCCGGGGATCGTCCGTTCGCGCACCGGTCCCGGCTGCGCCTCCTGGTGATCTATGAGCACGCCGAGTCCGTGGACCCGCTCGTCGTCGTCGTCGACGATCGCGATCGCGCCGCGCAGCACGACGGAACGGTACGCATGATCGCACTCGCCGTGCCGGTACCCGAGATCGTGCACGATCGTCGCGCAGGCGCGGCTGTTCGCCCTGATGAACTCGAGCTTGAGCCCCTCGAGGGCGCAGTGGAAGTAGAGCGCGGAGCGGCCCTCGTCGAATCCGTAGTTCATCGTCACGACGTACGGCTCCCCGCCGCGGCACAGCGCCACGGCGGCGTACCGCCCCGTCGAGATCAGCCCGCGCAGGACCGCCGGATCGGCGATCTCGCGCTCCCTGCGGCGAAGATGGTATCGGCTCATGGCGTCCCGTCCGCGTCCGCGCCGGGGCCGTCCCCGGGCCGCCCGCGTTCGCCGCGGCGCTTCAGCTCGCCGAAGTCGACCTCGCCGCGCGGCATGAATCCCTCGCCGAGGACCTCGTGGACCCTGTTGATGATCATGAACGCGTCGGGATCGATGCGCCGGACCGTGTCGACGAGCGAATAGATCTCCCGCCGGGAGACGACGGTGAAGATGATGTCCCGCTCCACGCCTCGATAGAGCCCCTTCCCGCGTATCGCCGTCGCGCCCCGCCCGAGGGTATGGATGATCTCGCCGGCGATCTCGTCGTGACGGTCGGAGATGATGTACGCCGACTTCGCGTAATCGAATCCGAAGATGATGACGTCGATCAGCTGGGACGAGACGATGAGCAGCATGAACGCGTACAGCATCAGCACGATGACCGGCATGTCCGGAGAAAGGCCCCGCAGGTGGATCGCCAGGCCGGCGACGCAGATCACGAAGAAATCGGTGACGATGATCGTCATCCCCGGCTTCCAGCGAAACCGCTTGCGGGCGATCGCCGCCACGATGTCGCTCCCCGCCGTCGTCCCCTTGAACTTGAAGATGATGCCGAGCCCCACACCGAGGAATATCGCCCCGATCAGTACAAGGAAGAAGAAATCGTGCTGGCGGAGCCAGTGGACGGCGCTCGCGTCCTGAAGGCGGATCGACGGGACGATCTCGCCTCGCAGG
The DNA here is from genome assembly GCA_028696635.1 of Candidatus Krumholzibacteriia bacterium. Classification (GTDB taxonomy): domain Bacteria; phylum Krumholzibacteriota; class Krumholzibacteriia; order Krumholzibacteriales; family Krumholzibacteriaceae; genus JAQVGR01. The sequence continues at coordinate 2,168 of JAQVGR010000093.1, forward strand.
AAGTCGACGAAGAACGCGTTGACGGTGAAGCCCCAGAAGGTGCGGAATCCGAACGAGCGGCCCAGCTCGACGATCCCCCAGACGAACAGCGGCAGGTTGAGAACCCTCATGAGGATCCCGACGGGGATCGTGTTCCCCGACAGGTAGTGAATCGCCATCGACAGCCCCGTCACCCCCCCCGGCACGACCCTGGCGTCGACGAGGAAGGCGGCGACGCCGAGCGACATGATCAGCGCGCCGGCGGTTATGAACAGGTACTCGAGCAGCGTTTTCGTCGAAGGCCGTGTCATACATCCTCCCGCTGGCAAGGGCACTGTAACGGAAGGCCCCGAGGGGCAGTCAAGAAATGTTTCGCTCCCTTGACTGGCGCCCGGATAGCGTGTATCGTGCCCCTGCGGCGCCGGCGCCGGAACGCCGCCTCAAAAGTGGAACCCGAACGGGAGGCGACACGATGACATCGAGAATGCTCGCCGCCGCTCTGATCGCGGTGACGGCTGCCGGTTGCGGAAGCGACGGCCGCGAAGAGCCCGACATGAGTTCGCTGCCTCCGCTGCTCCCCCGATCGTACGATTTTCATATCTTCTACTATGCGTGGTACGGCACCCCCGCCGTCGATGGCCGGTGGCACCACTGGAACCACGAGGTGCTCTCTCCCGACGGCGGCGGCTCCGGGTCCGCGTATCCCGGCGGGGACGATATCGGCTCCGCCTTCTTCCCCGACGGCGGTCCCTACAGCTCGAACGATCCGGCCGTCCTGGACCGGCACATGAAGCAGATACGCCTCGCCGGCGCGGGGGTCGTCTGCGTCTCGTGGTGGGGCGAGGGCTCCTTCTCCGACCGGGCGGTCCCCGGCCTGCTCGAGGCGGCCGCCCGCCACGGCCTGAAGGTGTCGTTCCATATCGAGCCGTTCGAGGGCCGCGGCGCCCCCTCGACCCGCCGGGCCGTCGAATACATCGTCGATGAATACGGCGCCCATAAGGCCTTCTACCGCACCGACCGTTTCGGCCGGCGCCCGATGTTCTTCGTCTACGACTCCTACCTCACGCCGCCGGCGGAGTGGGCGACGGTGCTCTCGCCCTCGGGCCCGGCCACGCTCCGCGGGACGACATACGACTCCATCGTCATAGGGCTGTGGGTGAACGAGGGAGACGGAGACTCGATCGCCGCCGCGGGATTCGACGGATTCTACACCTACTTCGCCGTCGACGGCTTCACCCACGGCTCGACCCCGGACAACTGGACCGCGATGTCCCTGTGGGCGTGGGAGCGCGATCTGCTCTTCGTGCCGTGCATCGGCCCGGGATACGACGACACCCGCATACGCCCCTGGAACGCGGCCAACAGGCGCGAGCGCGAGCGGGGGGAATACATGGCCCGGATGTTCCGCAAGGCGTACGCCGCCTCCACCCCCTTCCTCGGGATCACGTCGTTCAACGAGTGGCACGAGGGAACGCAGATCGAGCCGGCCGTCCCGAAATCGATCGATGGATACGCGTACCGCGATTATTCCCCGCTCCCGCTCGACTACTACCTCCACTGGACGAGATCGTTCCTGATGAACTACAAGTACACCTTCAGCAAATGAGCTGCGAAGGAGCGCCCGTCCCATGAAACCGGGCCGCCTGAAATCCGAGTCGCTGCTGCTCGTCTCCGCGGTCATCTGGGGCTTCGCCTTCGTGGCGCAGCGCGCGGCGATGCGCGACATCGGGCCGTTCCTCTTCAACGGCGTGCGTTTCGCGCTCGGCGCGGTCGCGCTGCTGCCGCTGGCCCTGCGCGCCTCCCGCCGGGCCGGTCCCGGGACGCTCGGGTTCTGCCCGCGGTCGGCGCGGTGGGGGATCGCCGCAGGGGCGCTGATATTCTGCGGCGCGTCGTTCCAGCAGGTCGGCATCGTCTACACGACCGCCGGCAGGGCCGGCTTCATCACCGGCCTCTACGTGATCCTCGTCCCGATACTGGGGCTGGCGGTCGGGCGCCGCACCGGCGCGGGGACGTGGGCCGGCGCGGCTGTCGCCGCGGCGGGGCTCTACCTGCTCAGCTTCACGGGCCCGCTCGAGATCGCCGGCGGCGACCTGCTCGTGCTCGCCGGAACGATCTTCTGGGCGCTCCACGTGCTGCTGATCGCGACCCTCTCGGTCAGGGTCGCCCCGCTCGTGACAGCGGTGATCCAGTTCTCAGCCTGCTCGCTGCTCAGCCTCGCCGCGGCGATCCTGACCGAGGATATCGCGGCGGCGGGGCTCGCGGACGCCGCGCTGCCCGTGCTGTACGGGGGGCTGCTCTCCGTCGGCGTCGCCTATACCCTGCAGATCGTCGGGCAGCGCAGCTCGCCGCCGGGGCACGCGGCCATCATCCTCAGCCTCGAGACGGTGTTCGCCGTGCTCGGGGGCTGGATCGTGCTCTCCGAGACGATACCGGCGCGGGGGATCGCCGGATGCATCCTCATGCTCGCGGGGATCGTCATGTCGCAGTGGAACGTGGTCAGAGCCCGAGCAGCCGTATCCCGAGCCCGCTGAGACAGATGATCGCGCCGGCCAGCGCGTGCGACCAGCGCTCGAACCTCCCGAACGAAACCATCCGGAATCCCGCAGCCGAGAGCATCACGACGCCGAGCATAGTGCCGATCGTCGCCACCGAGAAGACGCCCGCCACCAGGGCGACGCTCGCCATGTCGTGGCGCGCTGCGGGGTACATCAGCAGCGGTATCAGCGGCTCGCACGGTCCGAGCACGAAGATCACGAAGAGGACCCAGGGGGTGTAGTTGGGGCGCCCTTCCTCGACGTGCGCGTGGGCGTGAGCTTCGTCGGCGTGGACGTGCTCGTGCTCGTGCGCCGGTCCGGTCGAGTGCAGGTGCAGGTGGGTGTGGGGCCTGTTCAGGACGGCGCGCCGGACCCCCCAGAGGAAATAGAGCAGCCCGAAGGCGATCAGGGCCCAGGCGGCGAGGTCGCCGCGCGCCGACTCGAACGCCTCGAGCCTGGCGAGCTGCGCGCCGAGCAGGATGCCGACCGCCCCGAGCAGGACCGAGCTCCCCACGTGCCCGAGCCCGCAGAGGAAGGTCACCGCGACCGTCTTCGTCTGCGACCAGCGCCCCGCCCGGGCCATCATGATGAACGGCAGGTAGTGATCGGGGCCGATCATCGTGTGGACGAAGCCGATCGAGGCTGCCGTCACGGCGAGCACACGGATCTCATCGGTCATCGGCGGTCTCCGCTCGAGGAAGTGAAAGCCTCCGGCGGCGTGCCTTCGCGCCCCGCCGCGGGAAGCATACACGATCCGGCGATGTTATCAAAATAAATAGTGTGCCACCGCTCGCAGCCCCTGCCCGTGCGCCGCAACGGCGAACGGGGCGCGGCGAGCCGCGCCCCGTTTACCGGCGTCATATCCGCGCGCGGGCGCTACTCCGGCTCGACGTTCCCGAACCGGTAATTGATCCCCAGCGCGAGGGTCTGCTTGAAGCTCCCCTTGAGATCGATCTCCTTGTCGTACCGGAAATCGACGTAGAGACTGACCACGATGTGCCCGGTGACGTTCGCCGAGAAGGTGTTCTCCCAGCGCACGTCGGGCGACTTCCAGTAATCCTCGCCGGGGAGCCCGGCCAGGTCGTCTTTCTCCGAGTTGTACAGCGCCTGGAAGACGTTGAGCTTCGACGAGTAGATGATCCTCCCCTCGGCGAGCGGGAGCCGGGCGTCGGCGTCGAACATCAGGCCGGCGTCCTGCTGCGATCTCGTCTCCCGCTCGAGGGAGACGGGATCGAGTGCGTCGCGGTCGAGGTACTGGCGCCAGGCGCCGCCGAGGCGCACGAGCAGGTTGCGGTCCTCCCCCTCGATGAGCGCTTTCGAGATCCCGGCGCTCTCGGTGAATCGCATCGGGTTCACGTACCGCTTCTTCACCGGATCGCTCGCGTCGTAGAACTGGCTCTCGAACCTCCCGCTCACGTACGGGTCGAGGGCCTCCCAGACCGTGAACCGGAAGATCGTCTCGAAATCGATCTGGTCGTCCGATTTCTGGGGCCGCTTCCAGCTGTTCGAGTCGTTCTCGTCCTGATTGTGCGTCTGCCCGTACTTCAGCCGCAGCGTGTTACGGTTGTGCACCGACGGTGTCAGCTGTCGCTGGGCCATCGAGCCGAGGTTCCACCTCCAGGCGATGTTCCCCACCTCGCCGCCGGTCCAGTTATCGCTGTAGTAGCTCTGCGTCATCGTCAGCTCGGTCTCGAGCAGGTACTCCCACGGCTGGGCCGACGCGGCGACCGGCGGGATCGCGAGCATCAGGGCGGCCGCCAGAAGGAAGCAGGTTCTCATCGACGCTCCTTTCGTGTGATCGTATCCCGTACCGTATCCGCGGCGTCCGCGCCGGAGGCCGGGCGGGCGCCCGCGATGCGTTCTCACCGCTCCGTCAGCAGATAAACGGCGAACGAGGCGAGCCAGTGCTCCCCCTCGTAGCTCCCGC
>JAQVGR010000094.1 GCA_028696635.1 Candidatus Krumholzibacteriia bacterium
GATCGCCTCGCGCATCCGCGGGTCGGAATAGTCGACCGCGGGGTGCCAGAGACCGTCGAGCGTGAACCCGTAGCGCCCGCAGGGATGGTTGACCACCGTCCAGATCCCGTAGCGCTCGTAGATGTACTCCACCCACCGCGGCGGGATCCCCGCGTAGACGCGGATCGCGTTGACCCCCATATTCTTCAGCAGCGGCATCTCGCTATCGAGCGCCGCCTGGATGAACTCGTCGGGCTGCGTCCAGATGCTGTACATGTAGTTCTCGCCGATCGGGACGTAGTCCCAGTTCATCCCGTAGACCATGAAGTCCCGGCCGCCGACCTGAAGCCTCCAGCCCTCGGCGTCGGAGACGACCTCCACGCCGGGGGAAGCGGTCTGCGCGGGAACGATCGCCGGGACGGCGGCCAGCAGCGTCGCGGCGAGCAACACGGAGCGGCGGATGATTCGGTCTGTTCTGAGCGGTCTCACGGGAATCTCCTCGGTTATGTGGTTTCGGGATCGATCCGCGACGGCATTCGCCGCCGCCGCGGTCACGACAATACCAGATTGTTCCGGCGCGCGCCATATCCCGGCGGCGCCGGAGATCGGAAATGCCCGCGGTCAAATCTGCCAGACGGGACAGGGGGGTGTCAAGTTTGCAATTATTTTCGATTCGGTTCTGTTCCCTTGTGATTTCGGCTGATATGTGATATAATTCCTCCTGCGTCAGTGCGCCATCAACCGCAGGAGCACCAGTGAGTGTGCAGCAGGGTATGGGTATGTTCTATAATAGGTTACGGATATCAGTTCTCGCGATTTCCATCTTCGCCGCCTCTGCCCCCTCCGCATCGGCGCAGTGCCTGCTCGCCAACCCGAGCTTCGAGATCCCCGGCTCGGGGACGGTCTTCGGCGGGTGGAATCAGTTCGGCCGGGTCGGCTCGACGACCGAGGCGGTACACGGCTCCGCCGCCGCTCGTGTCTCGGGACCGAACACGGGGAACTGGGATGTCTCGGGGTACTGGCAGCCGTTCGAATGCGATCCGGGCGACCGCTGGTCGGCCTCGGTCTACGCCTGGCACACCTCGACGAACTCCCTCTCCGGCTCCTCGAGCGCGATCCTCAATATAGAGTGGCGCGACTCGGGGGGAAACCTGATCTCGTACGAATCGCACACCGTGATCGATCCCTCGACTCCGGTCGGGGAGGTCGTGCAGTTCTCCGTCGAGAGCGGGGCGGCCCCCTCGGGGACCGCCTCGGCGCGCCTGCTCCTCGGCGTGCTCCAGTCACCTGCCGACCCCGCCCCCGACGTCTACTACGACCAGGCGACCTTCTACTCCCTCGGACCGCCGACGCAGGACGAGATCCAGTGGAACGACTTCCCCGGGGGCCGCGCCGTCTCGTTCGGGGGCCGGAGCTGGCGGGTGAAGGGGCCGGGGTACTACGGGCCCGGGCCGAGCCTCTTCTGCGACTCGGAGGATTGCGTCTGGGTCGACCAGGGCGGCCGTCTCCATATAACCGTACGGCGAATCGGCGGATCGTGGTACAGCACGGAGGTCGTTCTCGAGGAGGCGCTCGGGTACGGCGACTACATCTTCACTACCATCGGGGATCTCGAGGCCATCCACGAGAACATCGTGCTGGGCCTCTTCCTCTGGGAGTACGGCCGCTGCTGGGACCCGGCGTATCTGTGGTGGAACCCCTACAACGAGATCGACATCGAGTACAGCCGCTGGGGCGATCCGGGGAACCAGCCGGGCCAGTTCGTCGCCCAGCCGTACGACTGGCCGGGGAACATCGAGCGGTACGCCGCGGCCTTCGAAACCGGCGAGGAGACCAGCCACGCCTTCCGTTGGCTCGCCGACCGAGTCGAGTTCAGGAGCTGGCGCGGCGGACCGGCGGACGAGTCCCCGGCGACCATGATTCACGAGTGGACCTACACGGGGCCGCACATCCCCCGGCCCGAGCAGCCGCGCGTGCACATCAACCTCTGGCAGTTCAGCGGGCCGCCGGACGCCGATCAGGAGGTTGTCCTGGGCGATTTCACCTTCGTCCCGGAGGGGATCGTCGCCGACGCGGAGCCCTCGCCCCGCGCCGCGTACAGCCTCTCGGCAGCCGTGCCGAACCCGTTCAATCCGCAGACCACGATCACATTCACCATGGAGAAAGGGGGGAATGCCGAGATTCTCGTATACGATGTCGCCGGGAGACGCATCCGCTCGCTCGTGAGCGGGTACGCTCCGGCGGGTACCCACGAGGTCGCCTGGAACGGGCGAGACGACGAGGACAGGCCGGTCGCGTCCGGCGTGTACTTCTATCGCTTCCGCACCGGGGGCTTCGAGCAGACGAAGAAGATGGTCCTGCTCAGGTAGCGGGACCGCAACCATCGGGAGGATTTGACATGCTGAAGAGTTACCGCCTGCTGAGCATCGCGATCGCGGCCCTCCTGGTCGCGGGGATCGCGGCGACCGCATCGGCGCAGAACGTTCTCGCGAATCCGGGCTTCGAGACGGGCCTCACCGGCTGGGGCGCGTTCGGCAACGCATACGCCGAAGCGAGCAATCCGCCGCAGTTTGTTCCCTACGAGGGGAACGGCCTCGTATCGATGTACGGCAACTTCTGGGGCTCGTTCAACGTCAGCGGGATCTACCAGGAGTTCCCCACGATGCCCGGCGCCATGTGGGTCCTCTGCTGCAAGACCCGCCACTGGAGCGGCGACGCGATGACGATGGACGGGGCCGACGACAACTGGGTCGTCCAGAAGATCGCCTTCTTCGACATGGTCCATAACGAGATCGGCGGGGTCGAGTCGACCGTTCTCGACGGCTCTTTCGCCACGGAGCTCTGGTTCGACAACGCCCCCATCTCGGGCATCGCCCCCGAGGGCACCATGTACGTCCAGGCCCTCGTGCTGTTCCTTCAGCCGTTGTGGGACGGCGGCGCCGCGCACGTGGACCTCGTGCAGTTCTACCAGTGCGGCGGCCCGGTCGGCGTCGAGGAATCGACCTGGGGCGGCATCAAGGCGATGTTCAGCGAGTAGAGATATCAATCAAGGCGAGCACTGAGCCAGCGGAACGGTCCCGGGAACCTGTCCCGGGACCGTCCCTGGCCGGCGGAGGATGAGATCGTCGTCAGGGGTGGTCTTCCCGGCCGGGCGGCTCGTCGCCAAAGGAGGCTGAGGATGAGATACATACGCTCCGCGCTGCTGCTCGCGGCGGCGCTGCTCGTTGCGGCGGCGGCGGGGACCGACGCGATCGCGCAGACGAACATGCTGGCCAACCCGGGGTTCGAGGATGGCGGCGGCTCGTACGACGGGTGGTTCACCTTCGGCGCCGGCGTGCAGCTCTCGACGCCGGGGACCGACAATATCATCCGCACCGGCGCCGCGGCATCGAAGGTCTACGGCGAGTTCACCGGCTGCCCCGTCCCGAACTTCGACGTCGGCGGGTTCGGGCAGGCGTTCACGCCGATCGCCGGCAGGATCTACGAGCTGGGGGGATACTCGTTCGTCTCGAGCGCCGACGTTATCCCCGGCACGAACTCGTGCGACTTCAACCGAATGATCGCCAAGATCGTCTTCTTCGACGCGCCGGCCGGCGGGAACGAGATCGCCGGGAACGAGATCCTCATCGGCGACTTCGACACGCCGCTCGACCAGTGGATCGAGTTCTCCGTGTCGCTCCCGGCGCCGGCGGCGGCGCAGCGGGTCGAGGCCCTGTTCCTCTTCCTGCAGCCGGGGTGCGACACCGGATCGGTCTTCGTCGACGATGCGTGGTTCTACGAGTACGACGAGGCGCCGCCGGCGAACATCCTCGCCAACCCGAGTCTCACCGGGAACCTCGTCGGGTGGAGCACCTTCGGGAACGTCTACTACGACGGCCGCTCGTGGGCGTACCGCACGCCGACCGGCTGCGCGAAGCTGTTCTCGACCTTCACGCCCGATTCGCCGTCGGGGATGTACCAGCTCTTCGCAGCCGATCCCGGCTCGATCTGGAAGATGGGGGCCTGGTCGCTCGTGACCTGCCGGGAGAGCCCGATCTACGCGGGGAACGACAACTTCGTCACGGCGACCCTCTCGTTCTTCGACGTCGACACGGTCCTGATCGACGCGCAGGAGGTCGTCGTCGCCGACTCGCTCTCGCCGCTCGGCACATGGACGCATCACGAGCTGAAGGCGGCGGCCCCCGCGGGGACCGTCTACGTCGGCGCCTATATCCTGTTCATCTCCCCGACCCTTCAGGGGGGCGCCGCATGGGTCGACGATCTTTCGCTCTGGCAGATCGGGATGACCGACGCCGACCCGACCCCGCCGGCGGCGACGCCGGCGCTGCGCCAGAACGTGCCGAACCCGTTCAACCCGTCGACGCGGATCGACTTCGAGCTGGCCAGGGCCGGCGTCGTCGACCTGAGCGTTTACGACGTCACGGGACGCCTTGTCGCGACGCTCGTGAGCGGCCGTCTCGAGGCGGGGATGCATGAGTCCACCTGGAACGGAATGACTGCCGGCGGCGCGAAGGCGGCGTCGGGGGTCTACCTGTACGTGCTCAAGACGGAGGACGGACAGGAATCGCGCCGGATGGTGCTTTTGAGATAGCGGACGTCGAAAGTGCTCCGAACGCGCGGGCCGGATCCGTCAGCAGGCGGGTCCGGCCCTCTGCGTACAGGGACCGGTCACAGAAAACGCTCTTCGGGGACATCGACCTCGATGCGCGAGATCTCCCCCGTTCTTCCCAGCAGCGAGCGGCTCGTCCCGGGATCGAGCGTGTCGCCGTCCAGCCTCTTGCGCGCCCCGTCGGGAGAGATGACGTCTATCGAGGTGCTCGTGCCGCCGGAGCGGTAGACGACGGGAACCTGGCAGAAGGTGAAAGCCAGCGATCCGGCCGGAAGATCGATCTCCCCGGGACTGCCGTCGAGCCGGTAGTACTCGAAGACGGCGGGGTCGGCGATCAGCTCGGTGCGCTGCAGCATCACGGGGCGGAACCGGACGAGCCCTCCCGCAACCCCCACTCCCAGCTCGCCGAAGCGGGCGAGGATCTCCTCCTTGACCTGGCCGGTCATCCCCGGCTGCCGGGCGCCGCCGTGCGGCGGGGTGTGCGAGTAGGGATCGGTCGGGAACGCACCGTACTCGATCGGCGTCCGCTCGTACCCGAACCCGGCGCGCACGCGGAAGTACGCGTCGAGGAGGCGCCGGGTCACGGGCGCCCCCGCGCCCTCCTCCACGGCGCGAAGCGCGGTCTCCTGCACGGCGAGCAGGAGCTTGGCGACCATGTGCCAGTAGACGCACCCGAGCCCCTCGTACCCGTACATCGTCCCCGAGCGCCCGGTGAACGCCTCGTGGTCGAAGACCTCCTCGAACAGGTTGAGGACCGCGTCCCGGTCGGAGCGGACCGTCTCCTTCCATCCGGGGTCGCTCTCGAGGCGGTCGAGCGCGGCAGAGAGGTCCCGGGCGTTGGCGAGTCCGCCGCTGAAGCGGTAGCGACCGAAGGCGTCGCGATCCAGTATCGATCGCTCCCCGGCCTCGAGAAGCGCGCGCAGCAGCCCGATCGAGCGGACCTTCCGCCCCGGCACGACGTTCCGCTTGAGAAACCCGGGAAGGGACCGCTCGGGGTAGAGCATGAAGCTGCGCACATCCTCCCGGTAGATCGCGCTGTCGAAGAGCGCGTCGAGCAGATCGGCCGCCTCGCCGGGGGGGACCGCTCCCGAGCCGAGCGCCGCCACCTGTCCCTCGAGCATCTCATAGAGGTGCCGTATCGAGAGACCCTCCTCGCCGATCACGAGCAGGTTGTACGAATGGTACAGGCCGTCGCTCCGGCGGTTCGCCGCGATCGCGTGGTCGAGGTAGGCGGATGCCGTCCGGCAGAACCGGCGGACCTCCGTCACAGGCAGCGCCGCTTTCGCCGAGAGCCCCCTCGTGTAGACCGTCTGCCGATACGCCGAGAAGGCCCCGCCGAGATCGTCGAGCAACCTCCTGCGGTCGGCGTCGCCGATCGCCGGGCCGTCGAGGAGCGGGGCGTGCCGCTGCAGGATCGATCCGACCTCCCGGAGCCACCTGACGACCTCGGCGGAGACGGGGATCGACAAGCCGCCCGCCGAATCGAAGAGGTCCCCCAGCAGTCCGAGATGGCGGCGCAGGTGGCACAGGGTGACCATCGAGAGCCCCCGCCCGACCAGGGCGTTATTCGCGTCGTTCCACTCGGGGCGCTGCGTGTTCATCCAGATCCCGCCCTCGGCGACGAGGTTCGAGAGCTTCGCGAGGACGGGAACGACGAGCTTCTCGAGCAGGGTGACGTGGCGGACCGTGCCGCGCGCGTCATGCACGAGCCTGCCGTCGCTCCCGATCCGCCCCGCGCGTTCCGCGATCCTCCCCGCGAGGTCCGCGTCGAAATCGATCGTCGTGTAGGGATCCTCGAGAAGCGCGTCGTACGGCTTTATCCGGTACGGGACGTCCGCGTACGAGAAGATCTCCCTGCCGAGCATCTCCTCGAGGGTCCCCGGCGAGCATCTCCGGAGCGCCTCGAGGAATCTCAGGAGGTAGACGATCTGGTGGTCACCCCAGTACCCGATGTAGCTCCACGGATCGTCCGGGTCGATCACCTCCCAGTCGA
>JAQVGR010000095.1 GCA_028696635.1 Candidatus Krumholzibacteriia bacterium
CGAGCGCGAGCAGGCCGAAGGCGATGAACAGTCCGTTGCGGAACCCGATCTTGTCGGAGACGGCGCCGGTCGGGATCGGTAGCAGGTACAGCGCCCCGCCGATCACCCCCGCAATCGCGGTCGCGGCCTCGTCTCCGTACCCGACGCGGCGCGTCAGATACAGAACGAGGATGATGTTCATGCCGTAGTAGGCGAGGCGCTCGAACAGCTCTATCGTGTTCGCCGCCCAGAACGTCCGCGGAAAGCTCCTGAATGACATGCCGTACGCCCCGTCAGAATCCCACGGTCACGCCGATGAAGATCTTGAAGCCGGTCAGGTCGACGGTCCCTTCCTCGTAATCCTCGTCGACGGGCCATGGTCCGTAGTAGTCGACCTCTCCGGAGACCGGGTCTTCGACGGTGTCGCGCACGAGGTAGGCGTCGTACGACTCGCCGTCCTGGTTCGTCGCCGTCCCCTCGAAACCCGAGATCGAGGCCCATCGCCCCGCCACGCCGACATCGAAGCCGACCGAGGGGACGATCTCGAACCGCAGGCCCGCGCCGCCGTGAATCCCGAACCCCCACGTCGAGAGGTCGGCCTCGTACGAGGCGGTCTCGCCCCCCGAGGCGAGCGACTGCGCGAAGAGGATCTTCGTGTGGTACATCCCCGCGCCCGCGAAGAGATACGGCTGCATCGACACGAGCGGCGGCTCCCAGTACGCCGTGGCGGTGATCGGAACTGCGCGCACGGAATGCTCGTAGCTCAGCGCGTCGGATCCGATGCTGAACCCGAACTCAGAGGTCCCCTTCAGGTACCCGATCCCCACCCCGCCGGAGAACGCCGGGACGATCGGGAAGGTGAACTCGATCGAAGCCTCGGGTACCCAGGAGATCTTCTCCAGCTCGGCGATCCCCGCGAGCGAGACGTTCGCCGCCTCGACGTAGTCGTTGAAATCGCCGTACGCGATATTCGCGTACCCGCCCCTGACGGCGATGCCCAACCCCGCATGCGCCGGCGCCGTTCCCAAGGCCGCCAGCACCAGCATGACCGCGATGATCGTCCTTCTCACTTGGTACCTCCCGGTGCCCGACCGCGCGCCGCGCGCGGCCTATTCGTCGTTGAGTTTCTGGATCTTCTTGATGTCCTCGCGCGTTCCGATCACGAGGAGCACGTCGCTGTCCTTGATCGTGAAATCGGCCCGGGGCACGAGGACGAAGTTCTCCGGGACCAGTTCCCTTATGCCGATGACGTCGATGTTGTACCTCGTGCGCAGCTGCAGCTGGGCGAGGGTCTTGCCGACGAACTCCGAGACGGGCGCGATCTCGGCGATCAGGTAGTCGCCGGTCATCGGGAAGTAGTCGAGCACGTCGGGGGTCGAAAGGCTCCGGGCCACCTTGACCGCCATATCCTTCTCTGGGTATATCACGTCGGTCGCCCCGACCTTGCGCAGGATCTTCCCGTGGTCGTCGCTGTTCGCCTTGGCGACGACCCGCTTGACCTGCAGCTCGCGCAGGTAGAGCGTGATCAGCGTCGACGCGTTGGTGTCGTCGCCCATGCTGACCACCACGGCGTCCATCTCCTCGAGCCCGAGCGTGGAGAGCATCTCCTTCTGGGTGGCGTCGGCGATGATCGCCTGCGTCGCGTGCTGCCGGACCCGCTGAACGGTGTCCTCGTCGATGTCTATGGCGAGGATCTCGTGACCTTCCTCGAAGAGCGTCTTCGCCACGCTGAACCCGAAGCTGCCCAGCCCGATCACCGCGAATCTCTTGGCCATGTCAGGTTCCTTTCCGACGGGCCCGCGGGCCGCGTCATCCGATCATCACCTTCTCTTCGGCGTAGCGGAAGCGGCGGTATCGCTCACGTCTGGTGACGACGTAGGCGACGGTGAGCAGGCCCACGCGCCCGAGCAGCATCAGCACGATCACCACGACCTTGCCCCCCGCGCTCAGGGCAGGGGTGGCCCCCATCGACAGGCCGACCGTCCCGAACGCCGACACCGCCTCGAACAGAAATACGAGAAACTCGTTGCTCCCGGGCTCGGACGCGCCCATGTGAAACACCAGGAGCAGGACGAGCCCCGTCGTGATCGTCACCGCTGCGAGCCCGATGATCGACAGGGCCCGCGTGACGGTCTCGGCGGGGACGGTTCTTTTGAAGACGCTCACCGATTCGCGTCCCCTGAACCGGTTGAAGAAGATCGCCGCGAATACGGCGAGCGACGTGGTCTTGATCCCTCCGCCGGTCGACCCCGGGCTCGCCCCGACGAACATCAGCATGACGATGATGAAGAGGGTGGCCGGCTGCAGGGCGGGGATATCGAGGGTGTTGAACCCCGCCGTGCGCGCCGTGACAGACTGGAAAAGGGAGGCGAGGACGCGCGAGCGCAGCGGAAGCCCGGCGAGGGCGCCCCGCCACTCGAGCAGGCAGATCAGCGCCGTCCCGCCTATCAGCAGTATCGCCGTGGTCGATATCACGAGCTTCGTGTGGAACGACCACTGCGCGCGTATTCCCTCGCGGCGCGCCCGCAGCCGCGTGCGCACCTCGTAGATGACGGGGAACCCGAGCCCCCCCGCCACGATCAGGCAGATCACCGTCGCGTTGAGCAGGATGCTGTCGCGCCAGGCGATGAAGCTCGTGCTGAAGAACGAGAACCCCGCGTTGCAGAACGACGAGACCGCGTGGAAGACGCTCGCGAACAGGGCTTCGCCGAGCGGCATCTCGCCGCGCCAGACCCAGAACAGCAGCACGGCCCCGATGGCCTCCAGGGCGAAGGTCACGCCGAAGATCGACCAGAGGAGCTTGCGGATCTCGCGGATCGGGGCGGCGGTGAAGGTCTCCGTGACTATCCAGCGCCCCTTCGTGCCGAGACCCTTGCCGAGGAAGAGGAAGAGGAAGACCGAGAAGGTCATCACCCCGAGCCCGCCGAGCTGTATCAGGAAGAGGATCACTCCCTTGCCGAAAGCGGTGAACTGCGTCCCCGTGTCGACGACAACGAGGCCGGTGACGCAGACCGCCGAGACCGCTGTGAAGAACGCGTCGAGCGGAGCGACGGGATCGGACGTCGACGCGGCGGGCAGGGCGAGCAGCGCGCCGCCGATGATCGCGGCGGCGAGGAAGCTCAGGATCACGAAGGTGCCGGGGCGCATCCGCTGGATCCGCTTGACGATATCTGTCTTCGCCTGGCTGGCGTTCATGCGGTTCCCGTCATCTCCGGCGGCGCGGCCGGTGTCCTCTCGCGGGGGGCTCGGTGACGAATCCTATCGCCGGCGCGCCCCCGGGCGCGCCCGGCCCCGCCGCCTCGGGGACGGCGCCCTCGTCGGCGAACCGGACGACGGTCCTGACGTTCTTCCACGGGATCAGGATATCGACCGTGCTGATCCGCGGTTCGCGCTTCGATTTCGGGACGGCACGCCCGCGGCTGTCGCGCAGCTCGACGGTGACGAAGCGGCGGTTGCGCACCCACATCCCGATCTCGTCGACGGCCGTGACGGCGCACAGGAACGGCCCCTCCCCCTCGATCCCGGCGAAGGCGAGCCCCGAGGCGTCCTCGAGCAGCACGAAGACGGTGCAGCCGACAAGGTCCCGCGCGTCTTCCATATATATGCTCCCTGACCGGCCCGGCCCCGCGCCGGGCGACGTTCGGGTGATTGTGCCGTCAACGGAGGCGAAATTCAAAGGAAAAAGAGATGCTGGGCCTGATATCGGCTCGACCATTACCGCTCAATCGGTCGGGCGGTAAGAACAACTCGGAGGTGTTGTCTAACGATACCTGAGTATCATAACCCCGATGGGTATTATACCTGCAGACCGTTTGGTAGATTAACGGCGCGGAAAAGGCGTCGAGACGTCGGACGGCCCCATAAACGCACGAGGCGGGATGATATCCCGCCTCGCACTTCCTGATTCGCGCCCGATCTTCGTGGCGCGATCTCATGATCGCGCTCCCGCGAGACGCGGGCGCGGCGCCCGATCCCCGGGCGCCGGCCGGGCCTCTACTTCTTCTTCGGCTTCTTCGCGGCGGTCTTCTTCTTCGCCTTGGCCTTGGTCGCCGTCTTCTTCGCCGGGGCCTTCTTGGTCTTGCACGCCATCGTTCACCTCCCGGTGGTTCGGGTGTACGTGCCTCGATCAACGGTCCTGTCGAACGACACTCCCTCGGCGGGCTAGTCCCGCCCGAAGATCCGCTTGTACCACGGGACCTTTTTCTCCTCTTTCGGCTGCTCCGGCTCCGGGGGCGCCTGCGCCTCCATCCGGTCGACCTGCTCGTAGATCGATACAGCGAGGTCGTCGCCGCGCTCGCCGGCCTCGATCCTCGACTCGACGAACGAGCCGAGCTTCTCCTGGTCGACGCTCCGCTCTGCGCCGTACGCCATCGCGCGGGTCATCTGCTCGATCTCGGGGCCGCTCATGCCGGCCTCCATCGCCCTGCCGACCGACGATTCCGCCTGCTCCACCGGCACTCCCACGCGCGCGGCCTCCTCTACGGAGATCTCCGCGCTCTCGATTTCACTGTCTTCCACGCCCTCGAGGACTCGCGCCTTCTCGCGCACCCGCTCTCGCGCGCGCTCGATCCGCCGGTCGAAGTCTTCCCTGTCCCTGTCGCCCCATTCCTTCTCTCCGGCAGGATACCGTCGGGCTCTCATGTCGCGCGCTTTCTCGCGCTGCCCCGGAGGCGCGCCTTCTCCTCCCCAGCCGGTCTTCTCTCCCCTGCCCCAGCCGGGGGGCGTGCCGTCGCGCCACCCCTCCATCCGCTCCTCGCTGAGCCCCTTCGGGCGGTAGCGCTTCCTCGCCCCCTCGGCCACGGCGGAGTCGCCGGCGTGCTCGCGCACCCGCCGCTCCATCCGGTCCCGCTCCCTGGACACCTCGCCCCGGCCCGCCTTCCCGAGCGTGTCGGCCGCGGCGTCGCGTCCCTGCTTCCCCTTCTGTATCCGCTCCTCGGCAGTCTTCTTCGCCTTCTCGGCGTCGCCCTTCTTTTTCTGCGCGCCGGCCTGCCCGCCGGGCGCGAGAACGAGCGCCCCCGCGAGCAGCATCGCGAGCGCGATCGCCGGAATGTTCCGTCTCATGCCGACCTCCCTTCCGAATGGCCGACCCGCATCGGCCGACGCGGCCATCCTGCAGCACGGGGCGGCCTGCGTCAACGAAAAACCGCCCGGCCACGATTGCCTTGTCAGGGAGCGCCGGACCTGCTATGGATTACCGTGCGGGCCCGGCCGGACCGGGCCCGGCGCCCCCAATCGCGGGAGGATCCGACGATGAAACTCGAACAGAGCTTCATGGACTTCATGCTCCACCACCAGGAGCGGCACCGGCGGAGCTACAACTTCCTCGTCCTGCTCGAGGCGGTGCAGACCGCGGCGAAGTACATCCAGTACTTCTACCAGACCGGCTCGCTGAAGAACATCATGTGCGAGGCGGGATTCACAAACGTGCAGGGCGAAAACGTGCTGAAGATGGACGATACGGCCGACGCGATCGTCATGCACTACCTGCGCAGGTCCAACCAGGTGATCTGCGCGGTCAGCGAGGAGGAGCCCGATCCGGTCGTCCTCAACGAAGACGGCGGGCGCTACTTCATCTACTACGACCCGCTCGACGGCTCGAGCAACGTCAAGCACAACCTCCCCGTCGGGTTCATGTTCGCCGTCGCAAAACGGAACCTCGAGGGCCCCGAGGACCATCACCTGCGCAAGGGCTCGGAGCTGCGCGCGGCGGGGATCTTCCTGATCCCCAACGGGGTCTTCACCCTGGCGCTGGCCGAGACGGGGGTCTATCGCTTCCACCTCGACGAGACGATGACCTACGTGATCCCGGAGAACGCCGAGCGCCTGACGAAGCCGCAGGACCCGAAGGACTGGGAGCTCTCGTTCAATGCCGCCAACCGGACGACCTTCGCCGGGCCGGTCCGGGAGTGGATTGCGGGGAACGAGCCGAAGTACGCCTTCCGCTACATGGGATCCCTGGCGGGGGACTTTCACCGGCTGCTCTCCAACGGGGGGATGTTCATGTACCCGGCGATCGTCAACCATCCCCGGCCGGAGAAGAACCGCCCCAAGGGGAAGCTTCGGCTGCTCTACGAGGCGAACGTCGCCGCGTTCATCGCCCGGGAGGCGGGCGGGGCGGCGATCGACGAGAACGGCGTCGATATCCTCGAGATAGCCCCCGAGTCGCCGCACCAGCGCACCGCGCTGTACGTCGGCTCGCGGCCGCTCGTGGAGGATATGCGCGCGCTTCTGAGAAGGACCTGACGGAAAGGAAGGTGCGATCATGGGAAAAGAGCGGAACACGCGCAAGGAAACCAAGAAGAAGCCCCAGAAGACCAAGAAGGAGAAGCGCGAGGAGAAGCGCAAGAAGCACGAGAAGCCCGCTTTCTGAGGAGGAGAGCCCGGATGACAAAGGAGATCACCCTGCGGGAGCTCGACGCCGGCAGGTTCATCGACGAGAAGGTCGAGGAGATACGCAAGGCGGTCGACGGCGGCTCGGCGATCAACGCCCTCTCGGGGGGGGTCGACTCGTCGGTCGTCACGATGCTCGGCCATCGCGCCCTCGGCGGCCGGCTCAGGACGGTCTTCGTCGAGAACGGCCTGATGCGGGCGGG
>JAQVGR010000096.1 GCA_028696635.1 Candidatus Krumholzibacteriia bacterium
GATGCCGCAGATGAACGGAAAGCAGCTCTACGAGCGGGTTGCGGCCCGCTGCCCCCGCGCGCGGGTCCTGTTCATGTCGGGGTACACCGACGAGGTGATAAGCCACCGGGGCTTCGTCGACGAGGGAGTCAATTTCATCCAGAAGCCTTTCACCGTGAGCGATCTGGCCGGGAAGGTCCGCGAGGTGCTTGACGGCTGACCGTCAGCCGCGCCGCGCGGATTCCGTCAGCGCCGCGAACGCCTCCTGCAGACGCCGCGTGACCGGTCCCCTCAGGCCGTGGCCGACCGCGGCCCCGTCGATCTGCGTCACCGGCATGATCTCCCTCGTCGTGCTGAGGATCATCGCCTCTTCGATCGACGAAAGGCTGTCGACGGTCACGGGGCGCTCGACGGCGGGGATCCCCAGCTCACGGCAGAGCCGCAGGACGACGGTCCTGGTGATCCCCGGCAGAATCCGCTCTCCGAGCGGATGCGTGAGCAGGCTCCCGCTGGAGACGGCGCAGAATGTGGAGGCGGTCCCCTCGGTGATCACGCCGTCGCGGATGAAGAGCGCCTCGCGGGCCCCCCGGTCGACGGCCATCTGCCGCGCCAGCACGTTGGGGAGCAGGGCGGTCGACTTGATATCGCAGCGGGCCCATCTCGTGTCGGGGACGAGGATCGCTCCGATGCCGAGGGCGCAGGCGTCGGGGGGCTCGTCGACCGCGGCCGCCGAAACGTACACGGTCGGGGGGGTGCCGTCCGCAGGAAAGGCGTGCCCCCTCGGCGCGGCTCCGCGCGTGATCTGGACGTATACGGTCGCGTCCGCCTGCGAGAGCCCGCACCTCTCTATCAGTCCGCTGCAGATCCCGTCGATGCCGTCCGCTGCCGCGGAAGGGATCCTGATCTCCCGGAGGCTACGCCGCAGCCGATCCAGATGCGCGCCGATCTCGAAGAGGCGCCCCCCGTACACGCGAACGACCTCGTAGACTCCGTCGGCGAAGAGGAAGCCCCGGTCGTCGGGCGAGATCCGCGCCTCGGCGCATCTCATGTACCGCCCATCGAGGTAGACCGTATCGGCCCTGCGCATCGTCATTTGCCGCTCCCCGGGGGGAAGCCGTACGCGGCCCGGTCGATATCCTCTATCGAGCGCAGGCGCGCCGGCGGATCGAGATGCCCGGCGAGGAAGGTCCAGATCTTCAGTCGGATCTCCTTCGCCCGCTTCGTGTCGAGCCTGTCGAACGAATGCCCTCCGGGAAGGCCCTCGAAGATCTCGTACTCGAACTTCTTCCCTTCCGCCTTGAGCGATTTGACCAGGTGCTCGACCTCGAGGACGTTGACGTCCTCGTCGTTCGTGTTCCCGTGAATCAGCAGCGGCGTATTCAGCTTGTGGGCGTTCCAGGCGGGGGAGCGCCGCCGGTACTCGGAGACGTCCTCGTGCGCCGTCTTTCCGATGTGGTAGTCCGCCGAGTAGAGGTCGCGATAGTTCTGAGTCATGTATCCCATCCGGGCGACGAGGTCGCTGACAGGCACACCGGCGAAGGCCGCGCGGTACCCGTCGGGATGCTCGAAGACGTTGTGCAGGGCGATCAGGCCGCCGTGGCTCCAGCCGATGATCCCCGCGCGCCCCCCGTCGACGAAGTCGTAGTTCTCGATCATGTACTGTCGGGCCGCCCACGCATCCTCGGTCTCGAGGCCGCCGTAGTCGATCCGCTCGTAGAAGCCCCGTCCATACCCGGTGCTGCCCCGGTATTCGGGGGCGACGACGACATACCCCTGCGCGACGAGCTCCCTGACGATGTGCGTATAGTACGTGGTGAAGCTGGCATGCACCCCGCCGTGGGGGAAGACGATCAGGGGGTATTTCCCCGCGGGGTCGATCGTCCTCGGTATGAAGACGTACGCCCAGAACTTGAGGGGATTGCCCGCGCCCGGCCCGGTCGGGTTCTGCTCGCGCGCCGGAGGGGGGCCGGTGAGGTAGACCTTGTCTATGAAGGCCGCGTCGCCCACCCTCTCGAACCAGAGCAGGTCGTCTATCATCTTCTCGAGGACGTCGAGCCGGTGCTCGAAATCATCCGCCCGCCGCTCGATCCGTTCGAGGCATTCCCGCGTCACGCCTGCGCCGGTCTGCGCCGTGGAGCCGGTCGAGCCCGCCGAGTTGATCTGTCCCGCCGGACCGGCCAGGCCCGTTGCCCCGATCGAGCCCGCCGATCCGGTCTGTGCCGCCACGCCGGTCGGGCAGGAGACGCAAGCGAATGTGGCGAGGGCGGCTGTCGCTATCGCCACCGCCGCAACACGCTGTGATACAGCAGCTCGTCTTTTCAGCAGGGTCATCCCTCTCATGCAATACGCCTCCGGTCGTTATGCGATCTCCCGAGTCCTCGCAGAATGGCGAGGGCGGGATACTCGGTGACTGTCCGGGCCGGCTTGGCGGCCGGGACCGGTACGAGGCCGGGGACCGGTATGCAGCCGGGGACCAGTATATGGAAACGGCTGAGACCTGAAAAGCCAAATCGCCCGCATGGACGCAACGACGGATGGCAGTCGGGGCAGCCTCGGCTGTCATCTTCGGGCAAGGATCTCGACGTTTGCTTCGGCGTCTAGATGTTGGGTATCGGTTATACGCTGGGGATCGGCAGTACGATTCGAATCGGCCCCTTATAGAATGTCGCAAATCTAGTCTATGAGTCAGTATTGGCGACAGGCTACTCCCGGCGCCGGGATTGAAAGAGAATTTTAACGTATTCTATGCCAGCATATTGAATTGCCGGTTTCTAACGAGTCTGATTTGTCCCCGGGGGATCGCGAATGGTTATGAAATGGTTATGAACAGCGCCCCGGTGGATCGCGAATGGGTGTGAACAGCGCCCCGGCGGAAGGCGAATGTTTTTTACTTTCTTACCAGAGAGCGCTGAGGATTCCGGGGGGTGTCAGGCGGCGCGCACACCGAACCCCGGCGGTCGACGTTCTGAAATCCGGATAACTCGGCCGGCGCATTCGACCGGCTCACGAGGCGATCGCGGGATTCGTGGAGAGATCGCGCATATCCGGCGACGGATGGCATTATGCTGTCTCCCTGCATGCTTCCTTGTTTGTTTTCTCCTTGCATGTTTGTATGCCGCCTCTCCCCGTACGCTGCATATCCGTTTTCGAACGGGGCCGATATGATATCGACACGGGAGGCCGGGGGATGACGTCCGGACTGTGGACCGGGGGATGACGTCCGGGGGCGGGAAAAAATGCTGTCGGGGGAAGTGCCCGCGTGCTATCATGCTGCGGGCTTCGACCGGCGATGAGGCCGGCCGCAGCGGGAGTCGGGCCTGTGAACGTGGTTGAGCCGATGAACGTATTCGACATATTCCTCGAGCGCGGTTTCGTCGAGCAGACATCCGACGAGCGGGCCGTGCGCGAGATGCTCGATGATCCCGTCACCTGCTACATCGGGTTCGATCCGACATCGGACAGCTTTCACTGCGGCAGCCTCGTGCCGATCATGGCCCTGGCGCACATGCAGCGGAGCGGACATCGGGTCATCGCGCTCGTCGGCGGCGGCACCTCGATGATCGGCGATCCGAGCGGCAAGACCGAGGCGCGCCGGATGCTCACCGTGGAGCAGATCGACGCGAACGCCGGGGGGCTCAGGAAGCAGCTCTCGCATTTCCTGGACTTCGACGGCGGCCGCGCCCTGATGCTCAACAACGCGCAATGGCTGCGGCCGCTGAACTACATCGAGTTCCTCAGGGATATCGGGCGCCATTTCAGCGTCAACAAGATGCTCTCGGCCGAGACGTACCGAGCGCGGCTGGAAACCGGCCTGAGCTTCATAGAGTTCAACTACATGCTCCTGCAGGCGTACGATTACCTCCACCTGTACCGTTCGCACGGCTGCACCCTGCAGATGGGAGGGAACGACCAGTGGGGGAACATCCTCGCCGGCGCCGACCTGATACGCCGGGTCGAGGGAGGGAAGGCCGAGGCGCTGACCTTCCCGCTGCTCGAGACGGCGACGGGGGCGAAGATGGGAAAGACCGAGCTCGGCGCCGTCTGGCTCGATCCGGAGCGCACTTCGCCGTACGACTACTACCAGTACTGGATCAACACGGACGATCGCGACGTGGAGCGGTTTCTCGCGCTGTTCACCTTCCTCCCGATGGGGGAGGTGCGGCGGCTGGGATCTCTCGAGGGTGCCGCGATGCGGGAGGCGAAGGAGGTTCTCGCATACGAGGCGACGCGCCTCCTGCACGGTGCGGATGAGGCGGACGGGGCGCGCGACGCGGCCAGGGCGCTTTTCTCCGGAGGCTCGCCCGGGGCCGGCGAGGCGGTCCCCACCGGGCCGCTCGACGCGTCGCTGCTGCAGGGGGAGGGGACCCCGGCTTTCATCCTCTTCGCCCGGGCAGGCCTTGCCCGCTCGCGCGGCGAGGCGCGCCGTCTGATAGAGCAGGGGGGCGCGTACATCAACGGCCGCCGGATCGAGCGGTTCGACGAGCCGGTGACCGGCCGGGACGTCGAGGGGGGATATATCCTCCTGCGCGCCGGCAAGAAGAAATACCTCAGGCTGGGGCCGGTCGCCTGACCGGCCGCCGTGGAGGCGCCGCGATGCGGAACAACTGGAGAGACGGGTTCGAGTCCGAACGGGAGCGCCTCAACGAGATCGTCACCTCGCGGGGAACGCTCGGCATCAGGCGGTTCTTCGCGCTCGACGAGCAGGCGTACAACGCCGGCGCTCTCGACGCCAAGACGAAGGAGCTCATCGGGCTCGCCTCGTCGCTCGTTCTGCGGTGCGATGACTGCATCGCGTACCATATAGGCAGATGTTTCGACGAAGGGGCGACCCGCGAGGAGTTCTACGAGACCTTCACCATCGCTCTTGTGGTGGGCGGATCGATAGTGATCCCCCATCTGCGCCGCGCCGCCGGGAAGCTCGAAGAGCTCTGCGGCGAGTGAGCCGGGGAAAGCGGAAAGGCCGTCCGATGTCGTTCAGGCATGTCGATCTGATCATCAGGTACCGCCGGGCGGTCGCCGTCGCGACCTGCGTCTTCGCGCTGGCGGCTCTGTTCTACGCGCTCTTCGCCGATCCGGTATACACCTCGCGCGCGCTGCTGATGCCCCCCGCGGAGGACGGGGGGGAAGGACTGCTCTCCGCGTGGATGGCCTCCCTGAGCCTCCCGTCGATGCTCGCCCCGCAGACCTCGGGGTCGACGACGGCCGCCGTGATGGTCGATATCCTCGGGAGCAGGGCGCTGGCCGAAGCGGTCATCGATTCCCTGTCCCTGACCGAATGGTACGGAGCGGACACGATCGACGACGCGGTGCGCCGGCTGCGCGGGGAAACGTACTTCGTCGCCTCGCAGACCGGGATGATTTCGCTCAAGGCGAACGATCGCGATCCGGCCACTGCGCAGGCGATCGCCCTGGCGTATATCGCCGGGCTCGATTCGCTCAACCGGAGCCTGCAGTTCAGCCGGGCCGAGGCGACGATGCGGTTCACCTCCGCGCAGATCGACACCTTCCGGCGGCGGCTCGACAGGTCTCGCGAGCGCCTCGCCGCGTTCCAGAGCGAGCACGGGATCATCGACTTCGACGAGCAGGTTCGCGGCGCCATAGATATCGCCGCCACCCTCAAGGTCCGGTCGTCGATCGTCGCCATCGAGCGGGACATGCTCAGGGGGTTCGCCTTCGAGGACATGCAGGAGTTGCGGAGGAAAGAGCTGGAGCTGGAGAACATCAACCGGCAGATCGAGTCGCTGATGGACGGCGGCGGGGGCTCGACCGTTTTCCTGCCCCTGCGCGAGCTGCCGGCGCTGTACCAGGAGTACGCGTCCCTGCAGCGCGATCTCGAGGTCGACCAGCGCGTCTACTCGTTCCTCCTTGAGAAGCACGAGGAGAGCGGGATCGAGAGGGCGCGGACCACCCCCTCCGTCCAGATCGTCGATCCCCCGAACCTTCCCGCGAGACGCTCCGGGATCCCCCGCTGGGCGATCGTGCTGGTCGCGGCGCTGGTCGGAGCGCTGTGGATGAGCGCCGTCCTTCTCTGGTGGTCCTGGCTCGGCGCGCGGGCGCGGGATCCGCAGGACGAGGCCGCCATGCAGCGCGTGGTGGAGACGGTGAAGGACGACGCGCGGGCGCTCCGCCGGCGCCTGCGGATCTGAAACGAACCCCGCCTCCCCGCAGCTCGAAACCCGCCATCAGCCGCGCGGATCGGCTTGTTGGAACGTCCCTTGCACTCCGTCCGGGTACGGTCAGCGCGCAGGCGGCCACGCCGGAAGCCGCCCATACCGGCGGCGAGTCGAGCAGCCCCGCGCGGGGATCCGGAAGGGCGTTCCATGCGGTCTCGATCCATCATCGGGGCGTTCGCCGCCACGGCCTGCACGGCTGCGGTCCTGCTGCTGATGCCGGACGCGCCGGCCGGCACCCTCCCGTTTCTCCACTGGAGGGTCGGCGTGAAGGACGCGGCGCTCGCGCTCGTAGAGGTCGAATGCGCCGTCACGGGAGATCTCGCCTCGACCTTCCCCCTCTTCCCCTCAATGACGGGAACGGGAGAGCCGCTCGATCCGATAGGGCTCGCCGCGTACGACCGCGAAGGGA
>JAQVGR010000097.1 GCA_028696635.1 Candidatus Krumholzibacteriia bacterium
ACCGGCGAAGGGGAATTCAAGTGCTTCGGTGATCGCTCCGGGGATCGCGCGTGTACCGTTCTATGCCGGCAGCCGGTCGGGGTTCCCCTCGTCCTTGCAGATCCGGTGGAAGTTGCAG
Source organism: Candidatus Krumholzibacteriia bacterium (assembly GCA_028696635.1). Classification (GTDB taxonomy): domain Bacteria; phylum Krumholzibacteriota; class Krumholzibacteriia; order Krumholzibacteriales; family Krumholzibacteriaceae; genus JAQVGR01. Next base: position 119 of record JAQVGR010000097.1, read on the forward strand.
TACCGGCACCGCCCGTTGTCGATGACGGGGAAGAACCGCGGCGGCAGCGGCTCGTTGCGGGCGATGTCGCCGCCGGCGAGCACCGAGGAGAGCCTGTCGATCCCCGAGCGGATGTGCGCCCTGAAGAGCTCGATATCCTCCGGGGCGACCGCGTACGCCGTCTCGCGGGCGCCGTCGAGCAGGTTGACCTCGATCAGGCGGATCCGCTCGAGCGGCTCGCCGAGGATCGAGGCGGCGTAGTATCCGTAGACGCCGAGCTGCACGCGCGCCTTCCCGCCCGTGCCGCCGTCCTCCTCCGCGCGCGCCCCGCTGAAGGTCTTCCAGTCGACGATGTTGAAGGCGCCGTCCGTCCCCCTGAACATGAAATCGGTCTTGGCGAAGACCCGGGCCCCCTCGAAATCGAAGACCTGCGCGAACTCCCCGAGGTCGACGTTCTCGATCGCCCATCCGTCGGGGTCGGTCTCCGCTATGCGGGCGAGGATCGGGCTCTCCAGGAGGGCGCGCATCGCCGCGACGCACTCGCCGCGGGCGCGCTCGAGCCGCCCCGGTTCGAGGGGCAGGCCGTACTCGTGCTCGAAGAGGGCGAGCCAGTCGATGTTGAGCTCGCCGCCGCGCTTCTTCGGCTCGGTCCGGTACCTGCCCTCCCGCGAGAAGGAGAGCTGCGTATCGAACCGCTCGAGGACGTACCGCTCGACGTCCTCGAAGGCGGGGATCCGCCCCTTCGCGCGGAGCGACGCGAGGACCTTGGTCGCGACGTAGTGCACGAGCTGCCCCCGCCAGAGGGCGAGCGAGGTGAGCCGCTTGAGGCGGAAGGCGTCCTGCGAGATGCGCGGGGCCCCCCGCTCCCATCCGCCCCAGCTGAGGTAGTAGTGGAAGTAGTAGCGCCGGCGGCATTCGTCGAACATCGCCTCGCGCGATATCGACCATCCGAACTCGTTGACGAGTCCCATGCGCGGCCCGTCATTCCCTGTCGAAGACGCCGCGGCAGACGCGGTTCTCGAGCCGGAACGGCTCGAACTCGTAGTCGAACTTCATCGTCTTCTTCCCGCGCAGCGCCACCGCCTTGTTCGTGTACATGTACAGGTGGTACTTGCCCCCCGCCTGCTGCTGGCTGAACCTGACGAACTCGGCGCGGCGGAAGAGCCAGACGCGGAGCGTGTCGAGGTCGACGCAGGCGATGTAATCCGCCCCGTTCGAGGTGGGCACCCACCAGTCGAGGGCCTCCTTCCCCTTCCCGCCGGCCTTCTTCGGGCGCAGGTTGGCGGTGACGAGGATCTTCCAGTTGCGTATCGGCCGGGTCATCGGCACGAGGATGTCGTACCCGTCGCCTCCGATCTCGCACACGAGCCCCTCGCGGTTGAGGAGCGCGGCGGCGAGGTACTTGCCGCTCATGCCGATCAGGCTCTTGGGGACTTCGTTCACTGCTGACCTCCTTCCAGAATGACGACTGCCTGCGCGATGCTCCCCTCATGCGCCAGGCTCAGGTGTATCGCCTCGATGCGGCGCTCCGCGGCGGCCTCCGCGGCTCGCCCGGAGAGGGCGATCACCGGCCTGCCGGACGGCTCACGCTCGACGGCGACCTCGCGCAGCGGGATCCCCCGCCCCCATCCGGTCCCGAGGGCCTTGAAGAACGCTTCGCGCGCGGCGAACCGGGCGGCGAAGAAACGGTCGCGGACCGGGCCCGCCAGGGCGAGCCCGTCATCTATCTCGCGGCCGGTGAATACCTTCCTGAGGAACCGGCGGCCGTACCGGTCTATCAGGTGGGCGATGCGCCCGACCGAGACGATGTCGATGCCGGTTCCGATGATCATGCTGCGGCTCCCCTGACGGCAGGCGCCGTTACCGGTATCCCCCGAGGCCTCTCTCTGAATCGCGTTCCATCGTATCATGAGGCCGGCGCCCGATAAAGAACAATTGGTAAGCATTATTTAACGGGGGAGGGGCCCCGGGGGGGGCCGGGATCGCGGGGGAGGGGGTCAGCCGGAGAGCCTGCCGAAGATCCTGCGGAACCACGAGTCGGAGAGGTACGAGTCGTACTCGACCTTCACCCCGCCCCAGCGCTCCTTGTAATCTATCAGGCTGTGCGCGTACGGGGGGGAGGCGCCGAGGTTGATCTCCTCAACGCCGCGCTCGGTCGCGTAGCGGATCGACTCGGCCAGCAGGAGGTGGTTCGGCTTCAGGTGCCTCGACTCGTAGTTCGAGACGGTCTGCCAGTTGAACATCGAGCCGTTGTGTATGAAATTGATGCACGAGCCGATCATCCGCCCCTCGTGCATCAGGCAGTTCCAGTAGAGCATCTCCGAGCCGCCGAGGTGCTTGAGCACGCTGGCGAAGAAATGCTTGCTGTAGAGCAGCTTGATGCTCCCGTGCCGCTTCTCGGTCATCTCGTAGAGCCGGTAGAACTCGTTGAGCTGCTCCCTGGTGCGCACGACCTCGATCTCGCTCTCCGCCCGCTGCCCCGCCCTGATGTGGCCGTTGATCTTCCGGTCGGGGGGGGTATGCTCCGCCCCGCCGTCGAGCCGTATGATGTGGGTGAAGGTCCCCGAGTGAGACAGGAACGGCTCGATCAGCCGCGAGAAGTTGCGGTCGAAATCGGTGATCGAGATCCGCGAGAACCGGTTGCTCTTGAGGTACCGCACGAGGTGGATGTAGAACTCGTCGCGCAGCCCCGCGTCGGCGTCGTCGGCGAGGACGACCTCGCCGTAGGTCCCGTACGGCATCGAGTAGAACGAGCGCAGGAGCAGGCGCGAGATGATCACCGCCGGCATCCCCGCCACGAGCCGCCCCCGGGAGTACCCGCAGAGGAACTCCCCGCGCGCGCCGGGGGAGAGCCCCTCGGCGCAGGTGTCGACCCACTGGTGGGTGTGGAAGAACGAGGATCGGCGAGTCAGTTCCTCCCAGGCCGGCACGTCGAGCGATTTTCTGTCGATCACCTGGAAGTCCATCGCTTCTCCCGGCGCCGCCGCTTCCCGCGCGGCGGCCCGCACGGGCGCCGGCTGCGCCGCCGTCCGCTCCATCGTCACGGTATGCGACGACCGCCCCGACATAGAGGGCAATCTACTACACGGCGCCCCCCGCGTCAAAGAATATGCGAACGGAAATCAGGGCAGCTTCGTTGTTGATTTTTCGGGGGGGCTGTAGTACCTTGTCTCCGTTTATCCCGGAGGTATTGCGCATTCCCCGGCGCGGGGAGGCTCCCCGGGGCCCGGACCGGGGGCGCGCAGGCGCCGCATCCGATGGCAGGTGATCGATGCCGAAGCTGATCGTGATAATCATCAGCGCCGTGCTCGTCAACAACTTCGTCCTGATGAGGTTCCTCGGGATTTGCCCGTTCCTCGGCGTCTCCAAACGGGTGTCGACCGCGGCGGGTATGAGCGGCGCGGTCCTCTTCGTGATGACGATGGCCTCGGTGGTCACCTGGCTGATCTACCGCTACATCCTCGTGCCGTTCGGGCTCGTCTACCTGCAGACCGTCTCGTTCATCCTCGTCATCGCCGCACTGGTGCAGCTCGTCGAGCTGGCCCTGCAGAAGCTCAGCCCCGCCCTGTACAAGGCGCTCGGGATATTCCTGCCGCTGATAACGACCAACTGCGCCGTGCTCGGCGTCTCGGTGCTCAACATACAGAAGGAGTTCACGCTGGTCGAGACGACGGTCTTCGGGGCCGCGGCGGCGCTCGGGTTCGGCGTGGCGATGATGATCTTCTCGGGGCTTCGCGAGCGGATCGAGCTGTGCGACACGCCGCTCCCGTTCCGCGGGACGGCGATCAGCCTGATCACGGCGGGGCTGCTCTCGCTCGCGTTCATGGGATTCACCGGTCTGGTCAATCTGTAGCCCCCGCGCGGCCGGCCGGGCCGCGGCGGCGGGGGCGGCCGCGCGGCGCGGCGCAAAGGACGGTTCCTGGATGCTCACGGCTGTGACGGCGATGGCAATACTCGCGCTGGCGCTCGCCTTCGGGATCGCGATGGCGGCGCGCATCTTCGCCGTCGTGACCGATCCGAGGGCCGAGCTGATCGAGGGGGCCCTGCCCGGCGCGAACTGCGGGGCGTGCGGCCTCCCCGGGTGCTCGGAGCTGGCGCGGCGGATCGCCGAGGGGAAGGCCCCCGTCGGCGCCTGCCCCGTCGGCGGCGAGCCGGTCGCCGCAGAGATCGCCCGCATCATGGGCGAGGCCTTCGAGGGAGGGTGCGAGCGGCAGGTGGCCCTGGTGCTCTGCAACGGGAGCGACCAGGTGGCCGCCAAGCGGTTCTTCTACAACGGCGTCTTCGACTGCGCCTCGGCGGCGCTCGTCGCCGGCGGGGACAAGGCCTGCACCTACGGCTGCCTCGGCTTCGGGACCTGCGCGGCGGTCTGCCCGTTCGGCGCGATCGACATGCTTCCCGGCGGGCTGGCCGTGGTCGACCCCTCGCGGTGCACGGGGTGCACGAAATGCGTCTCTGCCTGCCCCCGCGGGATCATCAGGATGGTCCCGGCGGGCCGCAGGGTGCACATCCTCTGCAGCAACCACGAGAAGGGGGCGGCGGCCAAGAAGAAATGCGCCGTCGCCTGCATCGCCTGCCAGAAATGCGTCAAGGCCGCGCCTGAGGGGGCGATAACGATGGACAACTTCCTCGCCGTCGTCGATTACTCGAAGGATATCCCCGATCCGGTGGCCGCCGAGTGCCCGATGAGCACGATCGTGGTGCGCCCCGGCGAGGCCTGCGCCGGGGACGCCGGCCGGACGGCCGCGGCGGGAGGCGAGGGATGATGGGAGGCAGGAGGTTCTTCGGCGGCATCCACCCCTCGTACAACAAGGGTCTCTCCGCGTCGATGCCGATAGAGGAGATGCCCCTGCCCGGGCGTCTGGTCGTCCATTTCTCGCAGAACCTCGGCGCCCCCTCGAAACCCGTGGTAAAGAAGGGGGACGCGGTCAGGAAGGGGCAAGTGATCGCCGAGGCGGGAGGGTTCGTCTCGACCCCCGTCCACGCGCCGACATCGGGGACGGTCGAGTCGATCGACCTCTACCCCTCGCCGGTCGGCGTCGAGGCGCCGGCGGCGGTGATCGTCCCCGACGGCGGGGACGCGTGGGCCGATGGATGCAACGTGGAGCGCGCCGGCCCCGAGCCGGACGGCGAGACGATCAAGAAGATCGTCCAGGGCGCGGGATCGTCGGGATGGGAGGGGCGACCTTCCCCACGCACGTCAAGCTCTCCCCGCCCCCCGGCAAGACGATCGACCTGCTCGTGATCAACGGCGCCGAGTGCGAGCCGTACCTGACCGCCGACCACCGGCTGATGGTCGAGCGCTCCGATGGGATCCTGGACGGGGCGGCGCTCTTCGCCCGCGCGATCGGGGTCTCCCGGGTGATCGTGGCGATAGAGACGAACAAGCCCGACGCGATCGAGGCGATGCGCCGCGCCGCCTCCCCGCATGAGGGATTCTCCGTAGAGGCGCTGGACGTGATCTACCCGCAGGGAGCGGAGAAGCAGCTGATATTCGCCCTTTCCGGGCGGCGCGTGCCGGCCGGGGGGCTGCCGATGGACGTCGGCGTGCTCGTGCAGAACGTGGGGACCTGCCTCGCCGCCCACGAGGCGGTCCGCCGCAACATCCCGCTCATCAGGCGCGTCGTCACCGTCACCGGCTCGGGGGTGCGCCGGCCGAAGAACGTGCTGGCGCGTATCGGCACGACCTTCGAGGACCTCGTCGCCTTCTGCGGAGGCCTCGAGGAAGACACGGCCAAGTGCATCAGCGGCGGCCCGATGATGGGGGTGGCGCAGTACTCGCTCGGCGCCCCGGTGACGAAGGGGACGAGCGGCCTGGTCCTGCTGCGGCGCGGCGAGGCCGGCCAGTTCGCCGGCGATCCCTGCATCCGCTGCGCCCGGTGCGTCGAGGCGTGCCCGATGCGCCTGAACCCGTCGGCGCTCTCGATCTTCGCCGAGCGGATGCGCTTCGAGGACGCCGCAGCCTTCAACGTGATGGACTGCATCGAGTGCGGCTGCTGCGCGTACGTCTGCCCGTCGCGGCGGCCGATGGTCCACCACTTCCGCCGCGCCAAGGCGGAGATCCGCAAGATGCAGAAGAAGGCCGGCTGAGCGGGGCCGCAAGCGGCCGGGAGGAACCGTGGAAGAGACGAAGCAACCCAAGCCGGCGCCGAAGCAGGACGGGATAGGACCGCGCTTCCTCGTCAGCTCCTCCCCACACGTGCACGACGGCAGGACCGTCGGCGACGTGATGCGGCTCGTGATATACGCGCTCCTGCCGGTGACGCTCTACTCGATCTACATCTTCGGGCTGGGCGCCCTGCGGGTCGTGCTGATCTCGATCGCCTCGGCGGCCGCCTTCGAGTGGGCCGCGCAGCGGATCATGAAGCGCACGGTGCGGATCGGCGACATGAGCGCCGCGCTGACCGGGCTGCTGCTCGCGCTCAACC
>JAQVGR010000098.1 GCA_028696635.1 Candidatus Krumholzibacteriia bacterium
CCCCGCGCTCAGCCGCCAGGTCAGCTCGACGCTCCGCGCGGGGAGGACGTCTTCCGCAGGGAGATAGATGACCATGTAATCGCCGCGGTTCTGGCCGACCTCGCTGCATACTCGTCGTAATCCCCCTGATCCTCCCCGACGAAGACCACCGCCTTCTCGACCCTCCGGTCGACCCCGGAGCTCAGGCGGTACCCGATGTCGCTGGTGACCGAGCCCGACCACCAGGCGTCGCGCCAGCGGAGGCGGGCGAGATCGCTCTTCGAGCTCTCCCCCGTCGAGCGGTACCGCGTCTCGCGGTGGCTGAGCACCATCTCGACGATCCTCTGTCCCGCCCCGTATCCTCCGTCGAACCGGATCTCGTCGTTCTCGCGATCGCGCCGCCACTCGCCGCCGTCCGCGCTCATCAGGTCGGTCCTGCGCATCAGGTACGAGAGGGTCCCCCGCAGCCCCCCCGCCCCGCGCCGGGAGAGGGAGAAGACTCCCTGCCGGTAGAATCTGCCCGTGTCGGGCGCGGATTCATCGCGCGCCCTGTACCTCTCGGCGTCGAAGACGACGCGCGGCAGGATCGGCCCGAGTCCGTACGCCCCCTCGGCGCGTCCGTAGCGGCGGTCGCGGATCTCTCCCGTGCGGGTGTCGTACCCGGCCAGATCGAGGCCGCGGTCGGAGAGATCGGCGAGGCGCAGCGAGCCCTCCGCGCGCCCGGCGATCAGCCCGTCCCGCTCGAGACGATGCCATCCTCCCCCGATCCGCACATCCCCGTCGCGCTCGTACTCGACCGCTCCCCCCCAGATCCGCTCGGTCCCGGCGAGGGGGAGATCCTCGAGGTTCCAGCTGCGGTAGAAGTACGGCTCGCGGGGGCGGTCCGGCGCGGCGTACCGCTCCTCGAGCGACGAGTACTCGCCCTGCACGGTCAGGGCCCCTCCGGCGACCCCGAGGCCGCGCGCCCCCGCGCGCAGATCGAGCGCTCCCGCGCGGTTGTCCCCGTCGCCGGCGCCGGAGAGGATGTTGCGGTCGAGAAACGAGATGTCCCCCTCCGCGTCGGCGAACAGGACGCCGCTGCTCCCCTTCGCCCCGAGGGTCACCACCTCGTGCCGCCGCGGAAGCGCGAGCGGGCGGCCGACGCGGTAATCCCCCTTTCCCTCCCCCGCGTACCGGTACTTGACCTCGCCGCGACGGGTGAAGCCGTCGGAGAGATACTCCCCCTCGCCGCGCGCCACCGCGTGGAAGGCGACGAGGTACCGTCCTCCGGTCTCCACGAAGACGAAGCGCTCGGGAAGGGTGTCGGCCGGGACGAGGATATACGCGTCATCCGCTCCCTCGACCGGGGTGATCCCCGAGGCGATCGCCAGCGAGGGATCGTCGCCCGCATCCGCGATCACCCCGCGCTCTTCGTCGCTCAGCGCTCCCCTGACCGGCCTGTCGGGATCGTCCTGCTCGCGGTAATAGCCGGCCGTGAGGGTCGCCCCGTCCCCTGCGAGGGGAAGGGTGTATCCCCCCGTTATCGTCGATCGCCGGTACCCGTCCTCGCCGCTCTGGAACTCGACGACGATCTCCGAGTCGCTCGAGATCGTCAGGCGCTCGGTGAAGGTGACCGTCGCGCGCGTGTAGTCTACCGTGTATTCGTTCTCGGCCCCCCTCCGGAGCCGCCTGCCGTCGAGGTACACCGCTTCGGTGCCGGGCAGGATGATCACGCCGTTGAACCGCCGGGCCGGGAGAAGCTCGTACGGCCCCTGCATCCCGTCGACGCCGAAGAACGAGGCGGTCTGGTAGCGGCCTTTCGTTATCCCTCCCCCGGCGAACGCCTCCTGACCGAAGGCGTCGACCCTGACCGAGGCGCCGCGCAGCTCGCGCTCGAACGCGGCGAACCGCGATTCCCTCTGTCCCGTCGAGAAATCGCCGAGGTTCGTCTCGGTATGCCTGCTCTTGATCTGGACGGCCACCTTGTCGAGGTGCGTCAGCTCCTCGGTGTTTCCCTGCGGCTGCACGGGGAGGTTGTCGTCGGTGAGATAGGCGCGCACCTCCAGGTCCGGGGCGAGGGTTCCCGTCATCGACACCTTGAGAGCCTGGTCGATCCCCAGATCCCTCCCCGAGCCGAGGGAGAACCCGATCGTCTTGTTCCCCGAAAGACGCAGGCCGCTCCCCTGCGGGGCGGCGCGTGCGGGCTCGGGGGCGCCGGAGGGAACGGGGACGGTCACCCCGGCGGCGGGACGCTCGCCGGGGAAGCGGGAAGCGAATACCGGCTCGAACGGGAATGGGTGGCGGGACCACCGGATCTCGAGGATCTCTCCCCCGGCCGGCTCGGCGACGAGGATCACCGTCCCCTTGAGGATGTTGATGCGATAGTCGTCGCCTCGCCGCAGCGGGGCGCCGTCGAGGATCAGCGAGTCGCTCCCCTCGACGAGGAAGGAGACGCCGAGCTCTATCTTCGTCTCCCCCGCCGTCAGCTCGATCCGCCTCGACTCGGTGAACTGATCGCGTATCGGCGCCCGGACCCTCGCCGCTCCCCCATCCCCGGCCCGGGCGCAGACCGCCGGAAGGAGCAGCAGGGCGATCAGCGGAAGAGACCCGAGCGGCATGATCAGTTCCCGGGGAAGACGAGACGCAGCGCGATGACCGTGCGGGATTTCAGATCGGCGACGTACACCAGATCGTCCCATCCCGCGGCGACAGCGGCAGGAGCGAACTCAGCCGCCCCTCCCGCCGCGCCGTACGCGGCCAGATGTTCCATCCGTTGCGAGAAGAGATGCACCGTCCCCGACCCCGCGTCGGCCACCAGCAGAACTCCCCCGGGGCCGTCGCAGCAGTAGCGGGGAGTGTTCCACCCCGTCCCGCCCGTCCGCTCGAGATACCGCTCGTAGCCGCCTGCGCCGGTGAGGACCTGCACGCGACGGTTCCCCGTCTCGGCGACGGCGATGCGCTCGTCGTCGAAGAAGGTCGCCTTGGAGGGTTTGTTGAAGCTCCCCGGGGTCCAGCCGTACCCGCCGGAGACGATCTCGACGTCGAGCAGGGGCGACCAGACGGTCACCGTGTGGCTGCGGGCGTCGGTGACCAGCAACCGCCCCCCGCCGCTGGTCGTCACCGAGGAGGGATGCATCCCGGGAAACTGCGAGAAATCGAGGAGGACGTCGAGGTATGCGCCCTTATAGTCGTACCGGAGGAGCCTGTTTCCCGCGTAGTCGAGCACGTAGACATAGCTCCCCGAGGCGGCGACGTCGATCGGGTAGATCCCGGCACCCGAGGGGGGCGCCTCGAGCTCGATCGACGATCCGTCGGGGGCGTAGCGGAAGACCTTGCCCGCCATCGCGTCTGCCACGAAGATAAACCCGCGCACGTCGACATCGAGGCCGAGCGGCTCCCGCAGCTCGCCCGCCCCGTATACGAGCCCCGTCGGCACGAGCAGGGGGGCGGCCGCTGTATCGGCCGGGGCCCGCGTCTCTCCCCTGGCCCCCGGCGACGCCCCGGGGAGGGTCGTGAGCGTTCCCCCGGTCATTATCAGAGCGGTCAGGATGACGATGATGAGCCGGTGCATGCGACGCCCGTTTCCGCGCCCGCCCGGGGGGTCAGAACGGCCGGTTGAGCGCCAGATAGAAGCCGCCGGGCCGCGGGCCCGCTTCGAACCGCAATCCGGTCGGCTGCGGTTCGGGAACCTGTCTGGCCAGAACGACGGCGTCGACCGCGCTGACGACGCGCAGGCCGAGCAGGAAGAAGGCCGCGTAGAGCGCGTTGCGCTCGGCCGACTCGCTCCCGCTGCGCAGCGAGTTGAACCTGCGCCGGTCGCCGTCGGACTCCCAGCGCCAGCTCATCGATCCGGTGATCGCGTTCTGCGCGTAGTACTCTTCCATCGCGTCGAGATCGGGATAGTAGAGATCGCGCGCCTCGCGGCGCACGTACTCGTTGTATCCCCCCGGACCGTCGTTGCTGGTCCAGCCTCCGACCTTCTCGTAATACTCCTCCTCATGCCCCGTGCCGGGCACGCCGGCGAGCGCGACTGCGTAATCCTCGTACGCGTCGCGGCGCGCGCTCTCCTGCCACAGCGAGGCGCCGACGGCGATCCACCCCGCCGCCTCGAGGGTGAAATAGACCGAGGCCCGCACGGCCCGTCCCATCCGGTACTGGGCGAGTCCGGGAAGCAGGAAGCTCAGCCCCCCCGCCTTTCCAGCCGAGTAGGGCGGGATGTCGCCGTCGTCCTGCATCCCGGGGGGAAGGCCGTCCCGGACCAGCGCGGCTGCGTACCCGCCGGGAGCGGGGGCCAGGACGGGCCGCGGGCCCTCCGCCGCGCCGGCGGCGGATCCCGCGAGAATGATGGAGAGCATGACCAGCGCGAACGGTCTCACGGCGCACCCCCTAGAAGCGGTAGCTGACACCGACCGTCGGGGCGACGAGCCCCGGCCGCAGGTCGAGCGACCATCCGCCTTCGTCGTACGCCCCGCGCGAGGCCCGATAGGCGAGCCAGCCGGCGTCGAGCATCGAGACGACGCGGTTGATGATGAGCAGCATGACGAACTGGTCGCCCTTGACGAGATAATCGTCGCTCTCGCTGCGCATGGCCCAGTACGCCGTGCGGTTCGGCGTCCACGGCTCGAAATTGTCGTAGTCCCCGTTCCAGTCGTCCCAGCCGAAGGCGAATGCGTCGTACTTCCCGCAGTTCTCGTAATACTCCTCGCGGTCGAGCTCCTTCGGTATATAGACGAAGAACCAGTAATCGGACCTCGCCTCCTCGTTGTACTGCTCCCAGCTGTCGCACCCGCCGATCCCCGCGCAGTACGTATGGAGCAGCAGGAACCGCTCCTCGCTCCAGTGGGCGTCGCAGAAGGCCTCGTACTCGGCCTTGATCTCCTTGCCCCTGTCATGGTTGTCATTGTAAGAGTACCAGAAGTAGGCGTCGAGCGCCATGAATACCGGCGCACGCAGCAGGTGCGAGAGCCGGCGCGTGTCCGTCCAGACGTAGAGCTCCCCCGCGCCGGGAAGTATCGCCGAGGCGAGCACCGCGACGGCGATCTTCCTGCCTCCGCCCCCGCTCCCGGCCGGCCGCACGGCCGACGGCCGGGCTTTCATCAGCTCCTCGTAGGTCACCAGCGGCGCCCCGAGCCGGGTGCCGGAGAGCCTCAGCGTCTTCTCCACCGTATACCGGTCGAGCTGGAGCGGGCGCCCCTCCTTCGAGAAGAGGCCCGCGTCGCCGGGAGTCCGTGGCAACCCGGCCGATCCGGCCGCCGGCGGGCCCGCCCCGGCGGGGGCAGCCGCGGCGATCATCATGACGAGCGTCAGGCACCAGGCATATGAGCGCATTGTTTCCTCCGGTGTCAGTTCACGATGGCGAACTTCCTGCGCGTCTCCACTGTCCGTCCCTCGGACGTGACGGCGATCCGGCAGAGATAGATCCCGGCCGCCTTCCCCTCCATCGATACGGCGAACTCCGCCTCCCCTCCGAAGAGATCCATGGAGCGCTCGAGGAGCGTCTCCCCGTCGAGGGTCATGATGCGCAGGTGAGCCTCTCCGGTCCCGGGGGCCGTGAAATGGAACGCGACCCGCCCGCCCCTCGAGGGATTCGGGTAGATCGTGAGGTTCGAGGGGAGATCGGCCCAGTCGGCCGCCGGTCCGGCCGGCGCGTTCGACGCTTCGGCAAAGGCCAACCGGCCCGGACCGCCGTAGATCCCGCACCACGCCGCTCCCGCCTCGAAGAAGAACGGCGCGGCGCGCCACCGGGCCCGTCCTCCCTCGGGGCGCCTGTCGAGGAAGGCGCTCCCGCTCCAGTCGAAGAGCTGGTCGACGTACGACAGAAGGCCCTCGCCGCCGTCCGTGACGAGATCGACGGGCAGAAGGAACGACGAGGCGGCCTTGGCCGGCCACCCGGGGATCAGCTCGCCGCCCTCGTCGAAGAGGAAGAGGATCCCCGCGTCGGTCGGCACGGCAACCAGGGCGCGCCGCCACAAGTCGGAGGCGGCGACGGGCGGCGCCGAGATGTGCACCTGCGTGGGGAGGTCGAAGACGCCGTTCACGCTCCGGGGCCAGCCGGTGAGGTTCGCCCCCGTGGGATCGACGACCCAGACCCTGTCGCTCTCTGCGCCTATCAGATCGAGGCGCCCGTCGCGGTTGATGTCCTGCACGGCCGGAGGGCCGACAAGCGGCGCGCCGAGCCGGCGCTCGCTGAGCCGCTCCCCCCTTCCCCACAGAACGGCGCGGCCGCTCGAACCGAAGACGACCCACATCTCGCTCCCCTCGCGGTCGGGGAGGACGTCGCCGCCGACGAGGTACACGGGGCCGGCGAGTTCGCCGGCGGAGGCCGGCACGAATCCGCCGTATCCCATGTCGGGAACCGGGGCGCCGCCGCCGGTGTCGTAGCGGGTCAGCCAGACCCCGGCGGGATCATCGTGCTCCAGGCTGAGCGAAAAGAGGCCGGTATGCCGTCCGCCGTCCGAGATCTCGACGGAGAGGTTCCCGGTGAATGCCAGTCCCTCCCCCAGGCGCAGCGGCGGCCTGGTGGCGGCGACGTCGTCGCAGCGTATCAGGAAG
>JAQVGR010000099.1 GCA_028696635.1 Candidatus Krumholzibacteriia bacterium
ACAGCTACGGGTATGCCATCATCAGGCGGGTCGGCGAGCTGTCGGACGGCGGGCTGCGGTGGACGGACGGCATGGTGTACCCGCTCCTGCACCGACTCGAGCGCCGGGGTCTCGTGAAGGCGATATGGGGCCGGTCGGAGACCGGCAGGCGGCGCAAGTACTACCGCCTGACCCGTGCGGGCGCCGAGCAGCTGGCCCGGCAGAGGCGCCAGTGGCAGCTGGTCGACAGGGCGCTGCGCGGCGTCCGGTTCCCGGACGCCGACCCCGCCTCGCAGCCGGGATGATCCCCGAACGCGGAGGATGAAGAGTGACGAACAATGAGCTGTTGGAGGGACGCATCGAGGAATGGCGGCAGCACCTCCTGAAACGGCGGGCCATCCGGTCCGCCGACGTCGAGGAGCTCGAGGACCATCTCCGCGCCCAGGTCGAAGCGCTGCGCGAATCCGGCCTGGACGAGGACGAGGCGTTCCTCGTCGGCGTCAAGCGTCTCGGCGACCTGGATTCGGTATCGAGCGAGTTCGCCCGCGAGTACTCCGGGCGACTCTGGAAGCAGCTCGTCGTGTCGCCGGGCGACGGCGGCTCGTCGTTCGCCGCGCGCCGGGATACCGCCGCGGCCGTCGGGCTGGCGATCGCCGCGGCCGCCGCGCTCAAGATCCCCGAACTCTCCGGCCTGCGCATCCTCGGCCGCGACGCGGACGCGCCGTTCTACGCGATCAACCTCAGCCTCTTCGTCCTGCCTTTTCTCGCCTGCTTCTTCGCGCTCAAGCGCGGGCTGCCGCGAAACGGATGGCTCCTGCTGGCCCTTCCTTTTATAGCCGCGGCTTTGATCGCGAACCTCCCGCCCTTCGAACCGGAAGGTCACACGCTGGTGCTGACCGCGATCCACCTTCCCGTCGCGCTGTGGCTTGCGACCGGGTTCGCCTACGCCGGCGGCCTCTGGCGCAGCCACGAGCGGCGCATGAACTTCGTCCGGTTCTCGGGCGAGTGGTTCATCTACTACACGCTCATCGCGCTCGGGGGCGGCATTCTGGCGGCCTTCGCGATCTTCATATTCGAGGCCATCGGCCTCGATGCCGAGCCGCTCATCGTGCGATGGATCATCCCGTGCGGCGCGGCGGGGACGGTCGTCATCGGAGCGTGGCTGGTCGAGAACAAGCAGAGCGTCATCGAGAACATGGCGCCGGTGCTGACGATGCTGTTCACACCGCTCTTCGCGGCGCTGCTCCTCGTCTTCGTCGCGGCCATGGTCTGGACGGGGAACGCGATCGACGTCGGGCGGGAAGTGCTCATCGGGTTCGACCTGCTTCTCGTGCTCGTGCTGGGCCTCCTGCTCTACGCGATCTCGGCGCGCGACTCGCAGGACCCGCCGGGGAGGTTCGACAGGCTCAGGCTGCTGCTCGTGCTGTGCGCCCTGCTCGTCGATCTGCTCGCCCTGTGGGCGATGGTGCGTCGCACGACGGAATTCGGATTCAGCCCGAACAAGACGGCGGCGCTCGGCCTGAACCTGCTGCTGCTCGTGAACCTCGGCTGGTCGGCGGTGCTCTACGCGCGGTTCCTGGCGAAACGCGCCCCGTTCGAGCGCCTCGAGCGCTGGCAGACGGCCTATCTTCCCGCGTATGCCGTCTGGGCGTGGATCGTGGCGGCGCTGTTCCCGGTCATCTTCGGCTACCGGTAGGGCCCGCCGAACCCCGGCGCGAATCCGCCCGGGCCGCGGGCGCGGCGCACGGCGTTGCAATGAAAGTCCACGTTCGAGGCGCCGAACGTATGATCTTCGCTCCAGATCACGCATCTGAAGCGCAGATGGCGGCGGAGATCCCAGTAGCCGGAACGTTCATTGGAGATGCTCTGGGACATGACCCATATCTTGTCGTCTATGCGCAGGACCTCGATCGCATTCACTCCGGGATCGGGGATGTAGCCGCGATATATCCAGCCGGGGCTTCCCAGGGTGTCGGCTGTGAGGGCCGATGAAGTGGCGTACTGCACGATGGTTCGGGGATTCGGGGTCGAAACGCTGTCCTCCGGATCCTGCCAGTCGGTGAACAGGAGATAGTGCGTTCCCCCGTATGACATGACGTGCGGGTTTTCCGCCTGGCCGCCTGTCGGCTGGCCTCCGATGCCTTCCGGCAGCAGGCCGGTGGCGTCTATGAACCCGGCGCCCGTCCAGTCCGCGAGATCGGTCGAGTACGCGACGGTGACGACGCCGGATCGATCGGGTCTGCTCGCCGTGGCGAACATCGTCCATCTTTGATTGACCGGATCCCGGATGACGAACGGGTCCCGGCATTGCTGATTGTAGGAACCGGGCGGTCCGCCCCAGCCGGTCCAGTCTTCGTCGCACTCGTACACGCATCCGTCCCCGGATGTCCCCGGGCAATCGTTGACCGGACAGCGGGTCCAGCCCATGAGGTCGGACGACTCGGCGAGCCCTATCCGCTGCCGTGTATCCGGGTCGGTTCCGGGGCCGTCGATTCCCGTGTAGAACATGAAGTACGTGCTCCCGCTCCTGATGACGTGAGGCGCCCAGAGGCCGTACGAGTCCCAGCCGTTGGGATTTCCATAGAGAGCGGGGCCGACGTAGTCGAGTGTGAGCAGATCGGTCGATACGTAGTGTTCGATATGCGTGCCGGATCCCAGGTCCTCGGTGTGGAAGAATAGATGATAGAGCCCGTTGTCGTCCCTGATCCAGGCGTGATCCGCGATGTCGTCGTCCTCGTCGTTGATCCGCGGAAAGTCCTCGTCGAATGGATTCCCGTCACCGTCTTCGTCGTCCGTTTTCGATCTCAGGAAAACGGGAAGGGCGCTGTCGTCGCAGCAGACTGTCTCGGCCGCATCGGTGAGGGGGTCGTCGCACCCGGAGGAAAATACCTGGGGAAGAACTGCTGAGGCCATGATCGCGAGAGACAGGGCCAGGCGCGAAGCGCGGCGGCATCTTTCACAAGCGACATTCCGCATGATTTCGATAACTGTGGTACCGTCCCGTCAGAATCCCGTTACGTGACCCGGCGCGCTTCGCGCCCCGGATCCCCCGTCGCCGCGCCGTGCCAGTACTTGATCGTCGGGGGAGAGGCCCCGTAGCCGGCAACGGAAGTGCATACCGCGCTCTCATGGCTGCTCCTTCCGCCTGATATTTCCGGATGGCACGTCCCTCGTCTCCGCCCGGAATCATATCATATGACGCGGGGGGAATACACAGTCCGTCTCATTCCTCCCTCTCCCTCCCGAGCGCTCTCGCCGTCACCGCGATCCCGGCGATCCCGGCGACGATGTCGGTCGCGAGCCTCCCCCCGAAGACCCCGGTAAGGCCGAGCCATGACGCTCCCAGCAGGGTCAGGGGGATCAGCAGGACCAGCGTGCGCAGCGCGTTGAGGAGCGCCGAGGAGACCGGCCGGTGGATCCCGATCAGAATGAAGGTGCTGTAGCGGTGGACCTCGAGGAGCCCGTAGCCGAGGGAGGTCAGGTATATGTACCTCGCCAGGACGTCTATCACCGCCGGGTCCTCCGAGAACAGACCCCCGAGCGGGCGCGCGGCGGCGATGAAGATCGCCGCCACGGCCAGGCCGTAGGCCAGCGCGAAGATCGTCGTTCCCCTGCGCGCCGTACGGATCCTGTCGAAGCGCCGCGCGCCGAAGTTCTGGGCGACGAAGGGGACCATCGACACGCCGACCGTCATCGGGATCATGAAGGCGAACATCTCGATCCTGCTCGCCACGCCGATCGCCGCGACGGCGGCATGGCCGAACCCCGAGACGATCCTGATCACGACGGCCGACGATATCGGGGTCAGGACCGAGCTGAGCGTGCTCGGCACCCCGAAGCGCAGGATCCGGCGCCAGGAGGCGAGGATCTTCCGCGGCGACAGGCTCCGGAACGCCACCAGCCGGTACCTTCCGTGCAGGACGCGGAAGGAGACCGCCATGACGACCGCCTGCGAGATCACCGTGGCCAGCGCCGCCCCCCGTATCCCCATCGCGGGGAAGCCGAGGAGCCCGAATATCATGACCGGATCGAGGACGAAATTGATCAGCGTCCCGCATACGATCAGGATGCTCGCCGCCTTCGTTCTCCCCGTCGCGATGATGATGTCGGCGAAGAGCATGGAGAGGGCCCTGAAGGTCATGCCGACGTACCAGATCCGCATGTACTGGCCGGTCATGCGCAGGATCTCCCCCGACGCTCCGAGCCTCGAGAAGACCGGCGCGATCGTCGCCTCCCCGGCCGCGGCCAGGATCATGGAGACGGCCAGGGAGAGAAGGACCGCATGCGTAGAGATCCGCGCCGCGGTGTTGTGCCGTTTCCCGCCGAGCGCGTGCGCGACCAGCGTCATCGCGCCGGTCCCGAGGCCGCGCATCAGGAATCCCAGCAGCATCACCACGGGGAAGGTGAAGGACATGGCGGCCAGGGCGTCGGTCCCGAGGCGCGAGACGAACCAGGTATCGGTCAGGTTGTAGGCGTTCATGGCGAAGGTCCCCGCGAGCAGGGGGAGCGCCATCCCCGCCAGTGTTCCCGATACGCTGTTTCTGACCAGTCGCGCCATCCGCCGGCCCTCCCCGTATGCGCGGGGTATCCGCGAAGACCGGAGGATATCAGATCGGGCCGGGCCGGTCAGGGGATAATCGGGGGGGCGCGTCCGCGGCTATTTGAGTCTTGCCGAGCAACCGCGGAAGTGCTACAAGATATCGTCGATACCGGCGGTATTAGATAAGCGTTTCTTTGATTGAGTTCCCTTAATTCCAGTACGCCCGGAAAGCCGTCGCGCGGGTTTGACGGCATGGACAGACAGGGGGTGGTCGATGGAGATAATCATCACGCCGGACTATGAATCGATGAGCAAGACGTCTGCCGCGATCATAGCGAGGGAGATCAAGCGGAAGCACAATCTCGTGCTCGGGCTGGCGACGGGGGACACCCCCGTCGGGACCTACCGGGAGCTGGCGAAGCTGCACAAGGAGGAGGGGCTCGATTTCTCGAAGGTCACGACCTTCAACCTCGACGAGTACCTCGGCCTCGCGCCCCTGCACAGGAACAGCTACAACTTCTTCATGTGGGAGAACCTCTTCAAGCACGTCAACATGAGCCCGCACCGGGCCTTCGTCCCGCAGGGGCACACTGACGATCCCGAGGTCTTCAGCGAATGGTACGAGCAGCAGATACGGGAAGCGGGGGGCATCGATCTGCAGGTGCTCGGCATCGGGCGCGATGGGCATATCGGATTCAACGAGCCCGGATCGTCGTTCGCGAGCCGGACGAGGGTGAAGGGGCTCTACGAGCAGACGATCAAGGACAACGCCCGCTTCTTCGACAGGGAGGAGGACGTGCCGCGGTTCGCGATCACGATGGGGGTCGGGACGATCATGGAGGCCAAGAAAGTGCTCCTCATCGCGAACGGCGCGGGCAAGGCGGAGGTGTGCCGCGAGTTCATCGAGGGCCCCGTCACGAGCCAGATCACCGCGTCGGCGCTGCAGCTGCACAGCTTCGTCATCGTCGTGCTCGACGAGGAGGCGGCGTCGAAGCTGAAGCGGAGGGAATACTACAACTGGATCCGCGACAACAAGCATGTCGTGCAGAAGCAGATCGGCCGCTGAGGGCAGCGGGGAAGGCCGGGAAAAGAAGGATCACGGAGACATGAACGAACTGTTGAAATCTCTCGTCGCCGATCTGCTCGAGACGTCGGGATTCCTCGCCTCGATGCGGGGACTCAAGGGAGCCCGGGGGCGAAGCCGCCTCTTCGGCGACCAGGTCCGGCCCCTGACGGCGGGGGAGATCGACGCTCTCAGGGCCGGCGGAAACAGGTCCGCCGACTGGGGCAGGATCCTCGTCGCAGAGCGGTTCTCGCCGGAGCATATCTTCGGCAGCGCCTTCCGCGGCGACTGCGTGCTCGGGGTGCTCTCCGGCGAGGAGGTTCCCGTCGAGTCGGCCGCGTCGCTCCCCTGCGGGATATACAACAGCACGATCGTCTGCTGCGAGATAGGGGACGGGTGCCTCGTCTCCGACGCCTCCTTGATCTCGAACTACATCCTCAGGGAGCGGTGCGTCGTCCTGGGCGCGGGATCGGTCGTCGCTTCGCCGGACTGCTCGTTCGGCAACGGCAGGGAGATCGCGATCGGGATCGAGACCGGGGGGAGGGAGGTCCTCTCGTACGCCGAGATCACGATCCCGGTGGCGGCGGCCGTCGCAACGCGCAGGGGAGACAGGGAGTTCTTGGGCGCGTACCGGGAGTTCGCGAAGTCGTACATCGATTTCTGCAGCGCCCCCTTCGGCGTCATCGAGCGTGGCGCCGTCGTCCGCCACACACCGCGGGTGGAGAACGCGTACGTGGGGGAGGGCGCCCTGATCGACGGTGCGACCCTCGTTCGCGACTGCACGATCCTCAGCGCCCCCGACGAGCGGACCGCGGTGCGAGACGGCGCCTACGCGCGCAACTCTTGCCTGCAGCAGGGATGCGAGGCCGCGTCGATGGCGATCGTCGACGACTCGGTGCTCACCGAGCA
>JAQVGR010000100.1 GCA_028696635.1 Candidatus Krumholzibacteriia bacterium
GTCGATCGGCAAGGCGGGCAGATCCCGGTGGCTCGGGCTGCGGCCGAAGGTGCGCGGCGTCGCGATGAACCCCGTCGATCACCCGCACGGCGGCGGCGAGGGCCGCACGAGCGGCGGCCGCCACCCGGTGAGCCCGTGGGGGATGCCGACCAAGGGATACAAGACGCGCAAGAGAAAGAAGCTGTCGGACAGGAATATCGTCCATAAGCGCAAGAAGAAGAGGTAATCGATGGCCAGATCACTCAAGAAGGGTCCCTTTATCGACTACAAGCTTCTCCGCAAGATCGAGAAGATGAACGATATCGGCGACAAGCGGGTCGTGAAGACCTGGGCGAGGCGCTCGACGGTGTCGCCCGAGTTCGTCGGCCACACCCTGGCCGTCCACAGCGGCAACAAGTTCGTCCCGGTGTTCATCACCGAGAACATGGTCGGCCACAAGATCGGGGAGTTCGTCCAGACGCGGACCTACCGCGGGCACACAGGCAAGAAGAAAGCGTAGCAGGTCACGGAGGTAGGCTGAGATGGAAGCACGTGCGGTAGCGCGGCACGTCAGGGTGTCCCCGAGGAAAGCGCGGATCGTCGTCGATCTGGTGCGGGGCCACTCTGTGGAGAAGGCCCTCGAGATATTGAAGTTTTCGAAGAAGTCGGCCGCGCGCCCGATCGAAAAGACCGTCGTGTCGGCCATGCATAACCTCGCCGGCCGGTTCGAGCATCCCGTCGAGCCCACGGAGATGGCGGTCAGGGAGATCTTCGTGAACGAGGGACGGACCATGTACCGGATCAGGCCGCGCGCGCAGGGACGCGCCTACCGGATACGCAAACGAAGCAGCACGATCACGGTCGTCGTGGACTACCGCGGCGAACAGCAGGCGAAGTGATTCAAGGAGGGCGATTTGGGCCAGAAGACACATCCCGTCGGGCTGCGGCTCGGCATCAACCGTACGTGGGACTCCAAGTGGTTCGCGACGCGCAACGCCGCTGAATGGCTCGAGGAGGACATCAAACTCCGCCGGTACGTGAAGAAGCGCCTCGCCCGCGCCGGCGTCTCGAAGGTCGAGGTCGAGCGTCGGGGCGACAAGGTCAGGATCCACATCTACACGGCACGGCCCGGGATGGTCATCGGCCGCAAGGGAGCCGAGGTCGATTTTCTCAGCGAGGAGCTGGCTCACCTGACCAAGAAGAGCGTCAGCATCGATATCAAGGAAGTCAAGCGGCCGGAGCTCAACGCGCAGCTGGTCGCCGAGCATATCGCCGGGCAGCTCGAGCAGCGGGTGTCGTTCCGGCGCGCGATGAAGAAGGCGATCGGTTCGGCGATGCGGATGGGCGCCGAGGGGATCAAGGTGAAGTGCGCCGGGCGCCTCGGAGGAGCCGAGATGTCCCGCACGGAAGGATACATGGAAGGCCGGGTGCCCCTGCACACGCTGCGCGCGGACATCGATTACGCGCGGGCGACCGCCTTCACGACGTACGGGACCGTGGGCGTGAAGGTGTGGATATATCTCGGCGAGGTGTTCCCGAAGGATTTCAAGCGCAAGATGAGCGAGGCGGCCATCGAAGAGGCCACCAGAGGCCAGCGCTGAGCGAGAGAGGTTGAACGACCATGTTGCAGCCGAAACGGACAAAGTACCGCAAGCAGCAGAGAGGCCGCAGGAGAGGCGCGGCGCACCGCGGAGCGGAGATCAGCTTCGGCGAGTTCGGCCTTCAGGCCGAGGCGCCCGCCTGGATCACGAACCGCCAGATCGAGGCCGCCCGCGTGGCGATCATGCGGCACATCAAGCGGCAGGGGAAGCTGTGGATCCGCATCTTCCCGGACAAGCCCGTCACGGTCAAGCCGGCGGAGACGCGCATGGGCAAGGGCAAGGGCGCTCCCGAATACTGGGTCGCCGTCGTGAAGCCCGGCCGCGTGATGTTCGAGCTCGAGGGCGTCGACCACGAGACGGCCAAGCGGGCGATGGAGCTCGCCTCGGCGAAGCTGCCGATCAGGACGAAATTCGTACGCCGCGTTGCGACGGGCAAGGTGGCTGGATGATACACGCGGCCGGGCGCGCCGCGGCGCGCGGGCCCTCGAGAGCCGGATGGTGCATCGATCATGAAGAGTGTCGAACTGAGAGAGCTGACGCTTGAGGAACTGCGGACCCGCGAGGAAGAGCTGGTCGAGGAGCTGGCGCGCATGCGCATACAGCTCTCGATCAAGCGCCTCGACAACCCCCTGCAGGTGCGCAACGTCAGGCGCGACCTGGCGAGGGTGAAGACGATCATACGCGAGAAGGTCGCCGGCGCAGCGACCGGGGAGGGCCCGCGGCTGGGATAAGCAGGCGGGCGGCCGATTCCGGGCCGCCGGGACGACCGGCGGGCCGGAAAACGACGAGGAGTGGACATGGAGAACAGAAAGCCCAGAAAGGTGCTTGTCGGCAGGGTCGTCAGCAGCAAGATGGACAAGACCGTGACGATATCCGTCGTGCGCTCGATCAGGCACCCGCTGTACAAGAAGACGATCAAGAAGACGTCGAAGATCTGGGCGCATGACGCCGAGAACCAGTGCCGCGAGGGGGACCGGGTCAGGGTCATGTCGACGAGACCGCTGAGCAAGCTGAAGCGCTGGCGTGTGGTAGAGATACTGGAGAGGGCCCAGTAGGAGAGAGAGAACGATGATCAAGACGCAGACGAATCTGGTTGTCGCCGACAATTCGGGGGCAAAAAGCGTCAGGTGCATCAGGGTACTCGGCGGCTCGAAGCGGCGCTACGCGTCGGTCGGCGACATCATCAGCGCCTCCGTCCGCGTCGCGATGCCCGGCGGTACCGTGAAGAAAGGCGCGAAGGTCAAGTGCGTGGTCGTGCGCACGACGAAGGAAGTCAGGCGCAAGGACGGCAGCTACATCCGCTTCGACCAGAACGCCGCCGTCATCATCAACGATAACAAGGAGCCGGTCGGCACGAGGATCTTCGGGCCGGTCGCGCGGGAGCTGCGGGAGAAGCGGTTCATGAAGATCGTGTCCCTGGCGCCCGAGGTCATCTGACCACGGATGGAAGCGGGATATGAAGATAAAGAAGAGCGATACGGTCCGGGTGGTTGCGGGGAACGCGAAGGGCGCCGAGGGCAAGGTCCTCAAGGTGATCCCGGAGGCGAACCGCATCATCGTCGAAAAGATCAACCTGATCAAGCGGCACACGAGGCAGACCAGCCAGTCCGACAAGGGTGGCATCGTCGAGAAGGAGGCCCCGATCGACGCCTCGAACGTCATCCTCGTCTGCCCCAAGTGCGGCAAGCCGGCGAAGACGTCGCACGTGAGGCTCTCCGACGGGCGCAAGGTCCGCCGCTGCAAGAAGTGTAACGAGACGCTCAGCGACGAGAGCTGACGCGCCGCATGAAACGGAAACGGACGAACCAACTACGCGATGGTGAGTGAGATGGCAGAAAAACGGAAGCCCAATATCAGGCGGCTCTATGAGGAAAAGGCCGTTCCGGAGCTGCGGAAGAAATTCGGCTACAAGAACGTCATGCAGGTCCCCCGCATCGAGAAGATCGTCGTCAACATGGGCGTCGGCGACGCGATCTCCGACATCAAGATCCTCGAGGCGGCCGTGAAGGACCTGGCGACGATCACCGGACAGGCCCCGGTCGTCACGAAGGCCCGCAAATCGATCGCCGGCTTCAAGCTCCGCGAGGGCGCCTCCGTGGGATGCTACGTCACGCTGCGCGGGGACCGGATGTACGAGTTCTTCGACCGGCTGATCAACGTCGCCGTCCCCCGTATCAGGGACTTCCGCGGCCTGAGCCCGAAGAGCTTCGACGGACGCGGCAACTACACGTTCGGCGTGAAGGAGCAGATCATCTTCCCCGAGATCGACTATGACAAGATCATGAAGGTCATGGGGATGGACATAACGCTCGTAACGACGGCACGGACTGACGAGGAGGCACGGGAGCTCATCACGCTGCTCGGCGTGCCCCTGCGGCAGAGCTGATCCAAGGAGGCTTCGTGGCCAAGAAGAGTCTGATCGCGAAAGCGAAACGGGAACCGAAATTCAAGGTGAGGACGTACAACCGCTGCGGACGGTGCGGACGTTCGCGCGCGTACATCAGGAGATTCGGGCTCTGCCGCATCTGCTTCAGGGAACTGGCGCTCGAGGGAAAGATCCCCGGCGTCGTGAAGGCGAGCTGGTAGCGTACCCGGGTCCGATACCGACGAGGTGACAGACGAGATGATGACCGATCCGATTGCCGACATGCTGACGCGCATACGAAACGCGATCACGGCGAGAAAGCAGTACGTGGAAATCCCGGCCTCGAGGACCAAGGCGCAGATCGCGCGGATCCTGGTCGAGAACGGGTACGTGGCCAACGTGAGGTTCCGCGAAGGGGACACGCAGGGAGTCCTGCGCGTCTACCTGAAGTACCGGGACGACCACAGCGGCGTCATCGAGGGGCTCAAGCGCATCAGCAGCCCCAGCCGCCGCGTGTATGTCACGAGAGACTCCCTGCCGCGGGTGATGGGCGGATACGGCACGGCGATCATCTCCACCTCGCAGGGTGTCATGACGGAGAAGGAGTGCCGCAAGCTCGGCGTCGGCGGAGAGGTGCTCTGCCATATCTGGTAGCCGGGGACGACCGGCCGGCCGGGCGCCGCGGCGTCCGGGCAGCCGACGGAGGTTGATTCAGCGATGTCACGAGTAGGAAAGAAGCCGATCGAGCTGCCCGATGGCGTGGAAGTCGGCCTGAGCGGCGTCGTCGTGCGGGTCAAGGGGCCCAGGGGAGAGCTCGAGCGCGCGCTGCACCCAGACATGGCCGTCGAGGTCCGGGACGGCGCCGTGATCGTCAGTCGGCCGAGCGATTCGAAGCCGCATCGGTCCCTCCACGGCCTCACCAGGACGCTCGTTGCCAACATGATAGAGGGGGTTTCGAAGGGGTACGTGCGGGAGCTCGAGATCGAGGGCGTCGAGTACCGCGCCGAGATGAAGGGGCGCACCCTCGTCCTGGCGCTCGGGTTCTCCCACCCCGTCCAGTACGAGCCGGCGGCGGGGGTGGAGATCGAGACGCCCGAGCTGAAGAAGATCGTGATCAGGGGGATCGACAAGCACAAGGTCGGGCAGGTCGCCTCGGAGATCCGCAGGCTCAGGCCGCCCGAGCCGTTCAGGGGAAAGGGTATCCGCTACGCTGGAGAGCAGGTCCGGCGCAAGGCCGGCAAGTCGGCCGTCGGAACCAGCTTCTAGCCGGCATGTCGCAGGAGAAGGAATACCGTGAAGAGCAGGGTAAAAGAAGCGAGAGAGGCCAGGCGGAGAAGGCACGAGCGGGTGCGCAGGAAGGTCCGCGGGACCAAGGAGCGGCCGCGGCTGTGCGTCTACCGGAGCCTGGGACATATGTACGCCCAGATCATCGATGACGACGCCGGCCGGACCATCGTCTGGGCGTCGAGCCTCCGGCTCGAGGTGCCGGCAGGCGGGGCCGCCTCCGACAAGAAGAAGGAGGCAGGCCGGAAGACCGTCCGTTCGGCTACGGTCGGCAGGATGATCGCCGAGAAGGCCCTCGAGCAGGGCATAAAGCGCGTGGTGTTCGACCGCGGCGGATTCCTCTATCACGGGCGGATCGCCGCGCTGGCCGAGGCGGCGCGCAAGGGCGGACTGGAGTTCTAGAACGGAAGCGGCCCGCGATGCGGGCCTCATCACCCCCGGGGGTACAGGACACGTGGAACGAAGAGATCGCAGAGACGGCCCGCGCGGCGGACGCAGAGACAGGCGCGAGGATACCGGCCCCGAGTACCTCGAGCAGACCGTGCACATCAACCGCGTCGCGAAGGTGGTCAAGGGCGGCAGGCGCTTCAGCTTCAACGCCCTGGTCGCCGTGGGCGACGGCATGGGCCGGGTCGGCATCGGCCTCGGCAAGGCGAACGAGATCAGCGACGCCATCCGGAAGGCGGGCGAGGCGGCGCGCAAGGACATGACGATGATCCCCATGGTGGGCGGGACGATCCCGTACCAGGTGACCGGACGATACGGCGCAGCCCGGGTTCTCCTGAAGCCCGCGGCCCCGGGAACCGGCGTCATAGCCGGCGGCGGGGTGCGCAGCGTGCTCGAGGTCGCCGGGGTCCGCGACATCCTCACCAAGTCGCTCGGCTCGACGAACCCGCACAACATGGTCAAGGCCGCCATAGCGGGGCTGCGGAGCCTTCAGAGCGCCGGGGATGTCGCCAAGCGCCGCGACGTCACGATCAAGAAGCTCTTTGCGCTCGAGGAGAAGGCCGCCGACGCCGCCGTGCAGACCGGTGCGGAGGAGCAGGCCGGCCAGGAGAGGGCGCAGTAACCCCGGCGCGGGCGCCGGATGAGGAAACGCGATGGCGAACAAACTGAAGATCACGCAGGTGCGGAGCATCATCGGGTCCCAGAAGGAAAAGCACAAGGTTGTGATGGAGTCCCTGGGATTCACGAAGAACTACCAGACCCTGTACAAGAACGACACGCCGCAGATCAGGGGCATGATCCACAAG
>JAQVGR010000101.1 GCA_028696635.1 Candidatus Krumholzibacteriia bacterium
GCGAGCGGTGCTCCGGAGCGCGCGCATAATTCGATACCTCGTAGTGCTCGAATCCCCCGCCGGCGAGGATCCTGTCGGTCTCGAGAAACAGGTCCCGCTGCCTCCGCTCGCCGGCCGCCGGCGGATCCCCCGCCGCCTCCCGCGCGGCGAACGGCGTCCCCCGCTCGACGGTCAGCTGATAGCACGAGAGATGATCGGGGGAGAGCGACAGGGCGGCCTCGAGGGTGCGCCGCCAGCGGTCCGCGGTCTGTCCGGCCAGCCCGAAGATCAGGTCGATCCCGATCGATCCGAAACCCGCTTCGCGCGCCGCGCCGACGGCCCGCGCCGCCGCATCTGCGTCGTGACGCCTGCCGAGGACGCGCAGCTCGGCGTCGTCGAGCGATTGAACGCCGATGCTGATCCTGTTGTATCCCGCGTCGAGCCAGGACTCGAGCGCCGCCGGGACGATATCGTCGGGGTTCGCTTCGATCGTGACCTCCGCGTCCCCGCGCAGGCCGAAGAGACTCCGCGCCATGCCGGGCAGACGGGTGACGCGATCCGCTTCGTCGAGGGAGGGGGTGCCGCCGCCGACATAAAGCGTATCGGGGCCGCGGCCCGGATCGCCTCCGAGAATCGCCCCGGCGCGGCGACGCGCCTCGAGCTCCAGCGCGTCGAAGAACCGATGGAAGGAAGCGCGCCCGGCGACGGGGAAGAAGCCGCAGTACGGGCATTTCGTGCGGCAGAAGGGTATATGAACGTAGATGCCCCGGAAGGGGCCCCTCATCTCGCCGTCCCTGGTGGAGCTCATTCTTCCTTGGTCTTCAGCACGGCGACAAAGGCGCTCTGCGGGATAGAGACCTTGCCGATCGTCTTCATCCGCTTCTTCCCCTTCGCCTGCTTCTCGAGGAGCTTGCGCTTGCGCGTGATATCCCCTCCGTAGCACTTTGCCAGCACGTCCTTGCGCATCGCCGATATCGTCGATCGGGCTATGATCTTGCCGCCGATCGCCCCCTGGATCGCCACCTTGAACAGGTGCCGCGGGATCTCCTCGGCGAGCCGGTCGCAGACCAGCTTGGCGCGATGCCGCGCGCGGTCGCGATGGGCGATCATCGCCAGCGCGTCGACCGGCTCTCCGTTGACGAGGATGTCTATCTTGTCGAGCGGATTCTCGCGGAAGTCGATCAGCTCGTAATCGAACGACCCGTACCCCTGGGTGATCGTCTTGAGCTTGTCGTAGAAATCATGGATCACCTCGGCGAGCGGGAGCTCGAAGATCAGCTCTATCCGGCCGGGGACCGGATAGCTGAAGTGCGAGTTCTCCCCGCGGCGCGCGAGGCAGAGCTGCATCACCGCGCCCATGTACCGCTCGGGGAAGAGTATGCTCGCGCGGATGTACGGCTCGAGCGATTTCGTGATGGCGCCGGGGTCGGGGTAGTACTCGGGGTTGTCGACGTCGACGATCTCCCCGTTGCCGAGCTCGAACCGGTAGAGCACGCTCGGAGAGGTCATGATGATCGCCTGGTTGAACTCCCGCTCGAGCCGCTCCTGGAAGACGTCGAGGTGCAGCAGCCCGAGGAACCCGCACCTGAACCCGTGGCCGAGCGCGGCCGAGGAGTCCTTCTGGTAGACGAGCGCCGCGTCGTTGAGCTTGTACCGCTCGAGCGAATCGGTCAGAGCCGGATAATCGTTCGTGTCGATCGGATAGATCGACGAGAAGACGACCGGTTTGACCTCCTTGAACCCCGGCAGGAGCCCGGGATCCGGATCCGACGCGTGCGCGATCGTGTCCCCGATCCTCGTGTCGCTGACCGTCTTCACGCCGGCGATGACGTATCCGACCTCGCCGGCGGTCAGCTCCGGGCGGGGTTCGCGGCGTATCCTGAAGATCCCCGTCTCCTCGACCCTGTATACGGTCCCGAGCGAGACGAGCCGTATCTCGTCACCGGTGCGCAGCGTCCCCTCCATCACGCGGCAGTGGATGATCGCGCCGCGGAACGGATCGTACTGCGCATCGAAGATCAGGGCCTGCAGCGGGGCGCCGGCGGAGCCCTGCGGCGGCGGAATGCGCCGGACGATCGCCTCGAGTATCCGGTCGACTCCCTCGCCGGTGCGCGCCGAGCAGAGTATCGCCTCGTCGGGGTCGAGCCCCAGCTCGAGGAGGATCTGCTCGCGCGCCATCTCGATATCGGCCGAGGGGAGGTCGATCTTGTTGATCACCGGGACGATCGCCAGGTCGTGCTCCATGGCGAGATAGAGGTTGGCCACCGTCTGCGCCTCGACTCCCTGGCTCGCGTCGACGAGCAGCAGGACCCCCTCGCACGAGGCGAGCGCCCGCGAAACCTCGTAGGTGAAATCGACGTGCCCCGGCGTGTCGATCAGGTTGAGGATATACTCCCGCCCGTCCTCGCCGGTGTAGGGCAGCGTCACCGTCTGGCTCTTGATCGTGATCCCCCGCTCGCGCTCGATGTCCATCGTGTCGAGCATCTGGTCGTGGAAGTCGCGGTCCTCGACGAGATGGGCGTGCTGGATCAGGCGGTCGGCCAGCGTCGACTTGCCGTGATCGATATGGGCCGTGATGCTGAAATTCCTGATGTTCTTCATGATGGTACCTAATCAGCACTGTATCGCGTCGCCGGGCAAGTGTAAAGTGCGGGGTCATAACGCAAAACGGCCCGGGGGGATGAGCGCCCGCCGGGCCGTGCGGGATCTCCCGGCCGCGGGAGACCGGCTTACGCCATGATCTTCTCGATATCCGCCGCCGCCTCGCCGGTCGGCATGATGCCGAACTTCTCGACGAGGACCCCGGCCACGTTCGGCGAGAGGAACGCCGGCAGGGTCGGGCCGAGGCGGATGTTCTTGAACCCCAGCGCGAGCAGGGCGAGCAGAACGGCGACCGCCTTCTGTTCGTACCAGGCGATGTCGAAGGCGATCGGCAGGTCGTTCACGTCGCCGAGGCCGAACGCGTCCTTGAGCTTCAGGGCCGTCACGGCGAGCGAGTACGAGTCGTTGCACTGTCCCGCGTCGATCACCCGCGGAATCCCCCCGATATCGCCGAGGTCGAGCTTGTTGTAGCGGTACTTGGCGCACCCGGCGGTGAGGATCACCGCGTCCTTCGGCAGATTTTCGGCCACCTCGGTGAAGTACGAACGATCCTTGTGGCGGCCGTCGCACCCCGCCATGACGACGAATTTCCTGATATCCCCGGCCTTCACGGCCTCCACGATCTTCCCGGCCAGCGCGCCGACCTGATCGTGGCCGAACCCTCCGGTAACCTCGCCGTCTTCGATCCGGTCGGGAGACGGGCAGTGCCCGGCCAGCTCTATGATCTTCGAGAAATCCTTCTCGCCGCCAGGCCTGCGGTCGGGGATGTGCTCCACGCCGGGATATCCCGCCATGCCGGTGGTGAAGATACGGCCGCGGTACGCATCGCGCACCGGTATGATGCAGTTGGTCGTCATCAGGATCGGTCCGTTGAACGAGGCGAACCCCTCCCCCTGCCTCCCCCACGACCCGCCGTAGTTCCCGGCGAGGTGGCCGTATTTCGCGAAGGCGGGGTACGAGTGAGCGGGGAGCATCTCGCCGTGCGTGTAGACGTCGACTCCCGTTCCCTCGGTTTGCCTGAGCAGCTCCTCGAGGTCCTTGAGATCATGGCCCGATACGAGGATGCCGGGGTTCCCCCGGACACCCGTTGCGATCTTCGTGATCCGCGGATGCCCGTACGTCTCCGTGTTCGCCCGGTCGAGCAGGGCCATCGTGTCGACGGCCGCCTTACCGGTCTCGAGAACGAGGGCGGTGAGCGTGTCGGCGCCCAGGTCCCGCGCCGTGGCGTCGAGACCCTTCATGACCGACGCATAGACCGCGTCGTCCTCGTACCCGAGGATCTCGGCGTGATGCGCATAGGCCGCGATCCCCTTGAGGCCGTATATGAGCAGCTCGCGCAGGGACCGGATATCCTCGTTCCCGGTCGAAAGGACACCGGCCTTTTTCCCCGCCTCTGCGAGGTCGCCTCCGGGAACCCAGCGCGCCGCCCCGGGAAGCCCCCCCTCTACCGCGTCTCCGTATCGCTTCACGAGACGGTCGCGGAGCGAGAGCCCCTCGCCGATCAGGGCCGTCAGTCGCTCGTCGTCGAAGTTCGCGTTGGTGATCGTGGCGAACAGCGCCCCGGTGAGGAACCGGCCCGCCGCGCGGAAGTCGTCGCTCCCCTCGACCGAGCCCAGGGCCGCCGAGGCGACCCCGCGGCAGACCTGTATCAGCGCGTCCTGCAGCCCCGCCGTGACCGGCTTCTTGCCGCAGACTCCCGCTTTCACGCATCCTGTGTTTCCCGCCGTCTCCTGGCACTGATAGCAGAACATCTCCATCGCTCGCTCCTTTCGCCGGTTCCCGGCCGCCGTCCCCCGGCGACTGTGCGAAGATGATACCCGCCCGCTCGAATCCCCGCCTTGACCGCGGTCAAGAACGGGCGCCTTTTCCGCATCGCGCGGCGTACTCTCCCGTGAAATTAATGATTTGCCCGCGATGACGCCCCTCGTGCACTATCATGACATGGAATCGCGGGACTGTCTAGCCAGGGCCCCGCTCTTCGAGGGGATCGAACCGGCCCTTCTCGACCGCCTCGCCCGGGCAAGCCGCAGGGTGAGCCTCGAGCGCGGCGGGGTTCTCTTCCTCGAGGGCGACCCGGGGAGCGAGCTCTACGTCGTCGCCGAAGGGGCCGTGCGGCTCTACAAGCTCTCCGGGGCGGGACAGGAGACGACCGTGCGGATCGTCGAGCCCCCCGAGATCTTCGGGGAGGCGGTCTTCTTCCAGGAAGGGACCTACCCGGTGAGCGCCGTGGCGGTCAGATACTCGGCGCTCTACGCGATATCGCGGTCGACGTTCAGGACGCTGCTCGCCGACGAGCCGTTCCGCGACGAATTCATCGCCTCGCTCGTGATGAAGCTGCGCTACCTCTCGGGGCGCCTCCACGACCTGACCGCGTACGATGTGGAGGAGCGGTTCTTCCGGTTCGTGCGCGCCCAGTGCGGGGGAGCGCTGCGCTGCTCGATAGACCTGCCGAAGAAGGAGATCGCCGCGGCGATCGGCACCACCCCCGAGACCCTCTCGCGCCTGATCCTGCGCCTGCGCGAACGCGGCGACATCGAATGGAAGGGAAAGGACCTGCGCCTGCGCGAGGGTCTCTGGAAAGACCTCGGCGCGGACGACTGACCGGAACAAGCGATGGATCTGCGCGATGTCTACTCCCTGATCCCCCGCCGCTACGAGACGGTCAACCATCTCATCACGCTCGGGCTCGATCCCCTCTGGCGCCGCGCCGCCGTGCGGGCGGCGGTCGGCGAGGCCGGCCCCGGCCCCTGGCTCGATCTCTGCAGCGGGACCGGGGAGACGGCGGCCCTTCTCTCGAAGGGGGCCCCGGACGGCGCCACGGTCGCGGCCGCCGACTTCTCCCTCCCGATGCTGCTCGAGGGGAGACGCAGACGCCCCGCGGCCCTCGCCCGGGCCGTGGCGGCAGAGGCCGCCTCGCTCCCGTTCCGCGACGGGACCTTCGGCCTGGTCGCGGTCACGTTCGCGGCTCGCAACCTCGACTCGCGCCCCGGCCTTCTCGAGGCGTCACTCGCCGAGATATGCCGGGTGCTGCGGCCGGGCGGAGTCCTCGTGAACCTCGAGACGAGCCGCCCGGCCGCCGCGCCGGCGCGATGGGCTCTCGACCTGTGGGCCGGGCGGGCCGTCCCCCTGATAGGCCGGCTGCTCACCGGAGAGCGCGCCGGGTACGTCTATCTCTCCTCGTCGATACGCCGCTTCCGCGGCGCCGACGAGCTCGCCGCGGCGATGCTGCGGGCGGGGTTCTCCGGAGTCGGCCGGCGGCCCCTGCTCTTCGGCGCGGCGGCGATACACACCGCCGTGCGGTAGCGCGGCGGGGCCCGCCGCCGTTTTCCCTTGCCCGCCCGCGGCGCTCCTGCGAGAATCACGCTCTGCGACGCAAAGCGACAAGGGGGCTCGTTCGAGGTGGCGCTCGGCAGGGATATCTGGACATCGATACGGGAGGAATTCCCCGCGGCCTCCCGTCATGTCTATTTCAACCATGCCGCCATCAGCCCCCTCTCAACCCGCGCGCAGCGTGCGCTCGGCGCCCTCTCGGACCTGCTCGCCAGCAAGGGAGTCCTCGCCGAGGACGAGGTGATGGAGATGGTCGGCCGCATCCGCAGCGGTGCGGCGAGGCTGATCGGCGCCTCCCCCGACGAGATCGCCTTCGTCCAGAATACCACGCAGGGCGTTCTGATAGCCGCCGGGGCGATACGGTGGCGCGAGGGCGACAACGTCGTTCTGCCGGCGATCGAGTTCCCCGCCAACGTCTATCCCTGGATGGGCCTGCAGCGGCTCGGCGTCGAGCTGCGGCTCGTCGAGCCCGACGGCGGCATGGTCACGGCCGAGATGCTCGCCGACGTCTGCGACCGGCGCACCCGCGCCGTGACGGTCAGCCAGGTGC
>JAQVGR010000102.1 GCA_028696635.1 Candidatus Krumholzibacteriia bacterium
CGCGCAACAGCTGCTCAACAAGTACGAGGTGCAGACAGGCCAGACCCACCGCAGCCGCGGAGATCTCTGGGAGATAGAGGAACAGACGGTCGAGGAACGCCTTCCCCGGACGCGCCTCGCGCGACGGCTCCTGCTGCCGGCGGTGCTGCTCGCCATCGTCGTGATCGTCCTGCTCAGGTTCTTCGGAGGGGGCGAACAGGCCCAGCCTCCGCCGGACCTCATTGACACGATACCCCCGCCCGGCGAGCGCGCCCCTGCCCGGGAAGGGGAGGAGGCCGCGGGCGGCGTCCCGGAGTCTCTGCCGCCCGGCGGGGAGCAGGAGCCTCCGACCGGAGCCGGCGCGGCTGCGGAGCGGCCGGACACCGCCGCGGCGGAGGGGCGCTCCGGACGGGAGGCGGCGTCGCAGGATACGGAGCGGCCCGCCGGGAGCGGGAACCTCCCCGAGCCGATGGTGCTGCGCATCCTCGCGACCGATCGCGATACGACCTGGTTCGACGTGGTCTCCTTCACGCGCGGCGAAGCCGGGCTCGACAGCATCCCCGATGATTTTATCCTCTATCCGGGAACGGTGAAGACGCTTCGCGCAACCGAATCATTCCTGTTCAGGACCATCGGGAACGCCTGGGGGTTCCGGTTCGAGCTCGACGGCAGGACTCTGCCGCCTCTTGGCGAGGGCGAACGCGTCAGGAAGAACGTGCGGATCACCCGGTCGAGGATCTCCGGCGGCTGATCCGGCGGGCACCCCCCGCTGCCGGCCCGGAGCGACAGCCCCCCCGGGACGGAAGGCTGAAGACGATGTCTCTGTTCACCCTGCAGTCCGACTACCGGCCGACCGGCGACCAGCCCGAGGCGATCGATCGGCTCGCCTGCGGGGTGCTCGAGCGCCGGCGCTACCAGACGCTCCTCGGCGTGACCGGATCGGGCAAGACCTTCACGATAGCCAACGTCATCGCGCGCTCGCAGATGCCGGCGCTCATCATCTCCCACAACAAGACCCTCGCCGCCCAGCTGTACGGAGAGCTGCGGGGGTATTTCCCCGGCAACGCCGTCGAGTACTTCATCAGCTACTACGACTACTATCAGCCCGAGGCGTTCATCCCCTCGACCGACACGTACATCGAGAAGGACGTCTCGATCAACGAGGACATCGACCGTCTGCGGCTGCGCGCCACCGGCTCGCTGATGACCCGGCGCGACGTGATCGTCGTGGCGAGCGTGTCGTGCATCTACGGACTCGGCTCCCCCGACGAGTTCCGCCGCATGACCTTCCGTCTGGGGCGGGGAGAACGGTTCGGCAGGGACCGGCTCCTGCGACGGCTCATCGAGCTGCGCTACTCGCGCAACGACGTCGATTTCGCCCGCGGGACCTTCCGCGTGCGGGGCGACACGGTGGAGCTGCGCCCGGCGTACATGCAGGAGGCGGTGCGCATCGAGCTCCTCGACGACGAGATCGAGCGGATGACGGTCGTGCATCCCCTCACCGGCGAGGTGCTGCGTTCCGTCGACGAGCTGGCCGTCTTCCCCTCGTCGCACTTCGTCGTCTCGCAGGACCTGATCGACCGCGCGATAGACGAGATAGAGAGCGATCTCGCGGCGCGGCTCGGCGAGCTCGAGGCGGCGGGGCTCGCTCTCGAGGCCCAGCGGCTGCGCACCCGCACGAGGTACGACATCGAGATGATGCGCGAGGTCGGGTACTGCACGGGGATCGAGAACTACTCCCGCTACTTCTCCGGCAGGCGCCCCGGCGAGCGTCCGGCAACCCTCATCGACTATTTCCCCGGGGATTTTCTCGTCGTGATAGACGAATCGCACGTGACGATCCCGCAGGTCAGGGCGATGTTCAACGGCGACCGCAGCCGCAAGCGGACGCTCGTCGATCACGGGTTCCGGCTCCCGTCGGCGCTCGACAACAGGCCGCTGACCTTCGAAGAGTTCGAGTCGATCATCGCGCGGTTCATATTCGTCTCGGCCACGCCGGGGGACTGGGAGCTCGAGAGATGCGGGGGAGAGGTCGTCGAGCAGATCGTCAGGCCGACCGGGCTCGTCGATCCGCGCATAGAGGTCCGCCCGGTCTCCGGTCAGGTCGACGACCTGCTCGCCGAGATACGGGCCAGGGTCGGGCGCGGCGAGCGGGTTCTCGTGACGACGCTCACCAAGCGGATGGCTGAGGACCTCACCGCCTACCTCGACGAGCTCGGCGTCCGCGTGCGGTGGCTCCACAGCGATGTCGAGGCGCTCGACCGGGTCGAGATCCTCCGGGATCTGCGCTTCGGGGAGTTCGACGTGCTCGTCGGGATCAACCTGCTGCGCGAGGGGCTCGACCTTCCCGAGGTCGCGCTCGTGGCGGTTCTCGACGCGGACAAGGAAGGGTTCCTCAGGTCCCGCACGTCGCTGATCCAGACGGCGGGACGGGCCGCCCGCCACATAGGCGGGACGGTCATATTCTACGCGGACGAGATCACCGGCTCGATGCGCCGGGCGATCGACGAGACGAACCGGCGGCGCGAGCGGCAGATCGAGTACAACCGCGAGCACGGGATCACCCCCCGCTCGATAGTCAAGTCGGTCGATCAGGTGATGCTCGCCACCTCGGTGGCCGACGCGAGGGGCTCCTCGCAGCGCTCCCCCGCAGGGGATACGGTGCTCGTCCCCGAGGGTGGAGACGATCCCCGCCTGATCGAACGTCTCGAGCTCGAGATGCTCGATGCGGCCGGGAAGCTCGATTTCGAGCGGGCGGCGAGCCTTCGCGACAGGATAGAGGAGATCAGGATGAACACGGGGAGGAGGGACGGACGTGGAACGGATGCTCGCAGCGGCCCGGGCCGCCGTCGCGGCCGCGCTCGATGAGGACGCCGCGACACGGGACGTGACGACCAGGCTCCTCGTGCCCGAACGGCTCGACGGGCGCGCAGTCGTCGTCGCCCGCGCCGGCGGCGTGATCTCCGGACAGATGCTCGCCTCCCTCGTCTACGAGCGGCTCGGGGGAGCGCGGTGGACCGCGCTCCTTCCCGACGGTTCATCCGTCGGCGCGGGGGACACGATCGCGCGCGTCGAGGGGAGGCTGCGCGCCCTCCTCTCGGGAGAGCGGACCGCCCTGAACTTCCTCGGCCGCCTCTCGGGGGTGGCCACGCTCACCGCGGCCTTCGTCCGCGCCGCGGCGGGAAGCGGCGTTCGCATTCTCGACACGCGCAAGACGACCCCGGGGCTGCGTCTGTTCGAGAAGCGGGCGGTCGCCGACGGCGGCGGGACGAACCACCGCGCCGATCTCGCCTCGCTGATCCTCGTCAAGGAGAACCATATCGCCGCCGCCGGCGGCATCGAGGCGGTCATCGATGCGCTCGGCGATCGGCTCGACCACAGCGAGATCGAGGTGACCGGGGTCGAGGAGCTGCGGGCCCTGTCTGGATCGCCGCCGGGGCGGGTGATGCTGGACAACTTCGCCCCGGAAGACGTCGTCCGGGCGGTCGAGGAGATCTCCCGCTGGCCCCGGCGCCCGCAGATCGAGGTCTCCGGCGGCGTGACGCTCGCGAACGTCGTGTCGTACGCCGTGCCGGGGGTCGACTTCATATCGGTCGGATCCCTGACGAACTCCGCTCCGGCGCTCGATCTCTCGATGCTCGTGGAGGAAATCTCGTGAACGCCGCCGGCGATCTGCATCCGGCCCGCATCGCGGGCCGCTGCGCCTCGCAGCGCTTCGGCCACACCGTCGTGCTGTTCGACGCGGTCGAGTCGACCAACACGGCCGCGTCGGCGCTGGCATCCCTCGGCGCTCCCGAGGGGACCGTGGTCATCGCCCTGAGGCAGACGGCGGGGCGCGGGAGGCAGGGGCGCCGGTGGATCTCGACCCCGGAGGGATCGCTTGTCTTCTCGATCGTCGCGCGGCCGGGGCGGGAGCCCCAGAGCCTCACCGTCCTTCTTGCGCTCGCCGCGGCGGAGGCGATCGAGCCTCTCGTGGGCGGGGCGGCGATCAAATGGCCGAACGATATCTGGATCGGCGGCCGGAAGTGCGCGGGGGTGCTGGCCGAAACGTCGGGGGGGAGCGTCGTTCTCGGCATGGGGATCGACGTCAACGAGGGCCCCGACGATCTCCCCGACGGACTGCGCCGGACGGCCGTGTCGCTGCGGATGCTCGCCGGCCGCACACTGGACCGCGGCGCGCTGCTCGTCGACCTGCTCGCGAGGCTGAGCTCGCGGTACGAGGCGTGGGAACGAGGCGGCTTCGACCCGATGAGGCCGGACGCCGAGCGGCTGCTCCTCTGGATGGGGGAGGCGGTCGAGGTCGACGCCGGGGGAGGACGGATCGATTCGGGGATCGTGCTCGGACTGACCTCCCAGGGGTACCTGCGGCTCGGCGACGGGAGCGGGGAGAGGATCATCGCGGCGGGAGACGCCGTCCGTGCGCCCCGGCCGCCGTGGACCTCCCGTCCTGGCGGCGGGAGCGGGGAAAGGGGGGCCCGATGAGATCGTTGCTCGCGCTCGACCGGGGGAACGACTCGTTGAAGGCGGCTCTCTTTGTGGGCGGCGCCATCGCCGAACGCTTCCGCATCCGGGGCGCCGGCGCGGAGGAGACGGCAGCGCTGGTCCGGCGGCTGCGGCCGGACCGCATCGCCGCATCCTGCGTCGTTCCCGCTTGGCGCGCCGCCCTGGAGACGGCGCTGGGGGAACGATTCCCCGCGCTGTTCTGGGCGGGGCACGATTCGCCGCTTCCCTTCCGCCTCGACGTGGAGGATCCGCGTTCGGTCGGCTCCGACCGGCTGGCCGCCGCCGCGGGGGCTGCCGCCCGGGGGAGCTCCTCGGCGGTGGTGGTCGACGCCGGGACGGCCGTCACCGTCGACATTCTCTCAAGCGGGATCTTTACCGGGGGCGCGATCATGCCGGGCCTGGGCCTGATGCTCGACGCCCTCCACCGCGGTACGGCGGCGCTCCCCGCGCTCGATCCGGGGGAGGCGGCAGGGGAGGAGTCCCGGGGCCTTCCGGGGCGTTCCACACGGACGGCGATCGCAGCCGGCACGGTCGGGGGGTACATCGGCGGGGTAACGGCGCTGGTGGGCCGCTCGCTCGAGATGACCACCCCCGGGGCGGTCGTCTATCTCACCGGCGGCGGGGCGCCGCTGCTCGCCGGACGGCTGAGCCCCGATCCGGTCCTCGCCCCCGATCTCGTCCTGGAGGGGCTCTGCAGTATCTTCGCGAGGTGACGGCAGCCCCTCGAGCGGCGCGTTTTTTTCCCTTGAACTTCAGGGTCCGTAACGGTATATTACCGGCTGCAGATACTGGCACTCTCTGATATGGAGTGCCAAGTCGTTGCAATTAATCAACTAAAACCGTTTCGGACATGGGCAAAGGAGGGAAGAATATGAAGATCACGCCGCTGGCCGACCGGGTCCTCGTCAAGCCGATGGACACAGTCGAGGTGAAGAAGGGCGGGATCATCATCCCGGACACCGCGAAGGAGAAACCGCAGGAGGGCGAGGTCATCGCCGTCGGCAAGGGCCGCATCAACGAGACGAACGGCGAGCGGATACCCCTCGAGGTGAAGAAGGGGGACAAGGTCCTCTACGGGAAGTACTCGGGGACCGAGATCACCGTGAGGGACGTCGAGTATCTGATACTGCGGGAAAGCGATATCCTCGCTGTCCTGTAGATCCTCCAGCGACATGAAAGGAGAGACGAGATGGCGAAGCAGTTGAAGTTCAATATGGACGCCAGAGATCGCCTCAAGGCCGGCGTTGACATGCTCGCCAACGCGGTGAAGGTCACGCTCGGCCCGCGGGGCCGCAACGTGATCCTGGACAAGAAATTCGGATCGCCCACGATCACCAACGACGGCGTGACGATCGCCAAGGAGATCGAGCTGCAGGATCCGTGGGAGAACATGGGCGCTCAGATGGTGAAGGAAGTCGCCACCAAGACACACGACGTCGCCGGCGACGGCACGACCACGGCGACGATCCTCGCCCAGGCGATCATCGCCGAGGGGCTCAAGAACGTCACCGCCGGCGCCAACCCGATGTTCATCAAGCGCGGGATCCGCAAGGGCGTCGACGCGGCTGTCGAGTACATTCAGAAGCGGAGCAAGCAGGTCCGCAAGCGCGAGGAGATCGCATCCGTTGCCTCGATCTCGGCGAACAACGACACCGAGATCGGCGAGCTGATCGCCGAGGCGATGGAGAAGGTCGGCAAGGACGGCGTGATCACCGTCGAGGAGGCGAAGGGAATGGAGACGACCCTCGAGGTCGTCGAGGGGATGCAGTTCGACCGCGGGTACATGAGCCCCTACTTCGTCACCGACCCCGAGCGTATGGAGGCGGTCCTCGAGAGCGCCTACATCCTGATCCACGACAAGAAGATCAGCGCGATGAAGGACCTGCTGCCGATACTCGAGAAGGTCGCGCAGCTGAACAAGCCCCTGCTGATCATCGCCGAGGACATCGAGGGCGAGGCGCTC
>JAQVGR010000103.1 GCA_028696635.1 Candidatus Krumholzibacteriia bacterium
GTTCACACTCTCCAGGGGAAAGTCTCGATAATCGAAGTTGAGGCTTTCACCGTTCCAGGGCTCGAAACGGTCGTCGCCGTTGGAATTTCCTATCATCCCCGGCGTGAGGGGAACGATGCGTATGTCGTCGATGCCCATATGCATCAGCGAGACACCCCAGGCTGAATGTCCGGCGCGGAGAGGAAACACCGCCGCGGCGTAGTTGAAATCGATCAGATCGCCGAACCGCTCGGAGTGCATGAGGGAGAGCTCCCATGCTTCCGGATCTGTCTGGAATGCCGACATGTCGGCGATGCCTGCGGGATTCCAGTACGTCGCGGTGGCGTCGTCGGCGACTGCAATGAAGGTGCCGCCCATCCCCATGGCGCGGGCGCCTCCGCCGAGCGCCATGAACTCGCCGGCATATTTCTGGGCCGACGCCTGCCCGGTCAGGACGATCATCATCACACACGATACAATAGACAGCGTACGCATCCGTTTTTCCGCTTTCCCAGGGGAGTGCATATCCGAACACCATATGCCCGTTCGAAGCGACAGCGCGGCTGGCATCCGCTCTCTCCATAAGTATAGCAAAGGGAGCGATTGCGGACAAATACAATCGCCGTCCGGCTATCCCGGAGACCTGGCTCAGCCGAGACAGTACTCTCTCAGGCGGCGGTACAGCGTCCGTTCGGACATACCGAGCTGCCTTGCCGTTTTCCTCCTGTTTCCGCCATTCCGCGCGAGGGCCTCCCGTATCGCCTCCCGTTCGATCGTCCCCAGATCCGCCGGGGGCACCTCGCTGGCCTCCTCGACCTCGACCCATGATCCCCATCGCCCGCCTCCGTGGCGCGGTGCTCCCGACTCAGCCAGCATGCGGTGGATCTCCCGCACGTCGTTGTGAAGCGAGAGCAGAGTGTTGAGGATCAGTTCCCGTTCGACTTCGTCCCGCGAACGCTGAACGTGCACCGGGAGATCCGGGACCCCCTGCCTTCCGCTTGTGACTCGCTCCTGCAGACGCCGCTCTATTTCCTCGCCCCGTATCATGCTCTCTCGCGCAAGCACGGAGAGATTGTCTATCATGTTGGCAAGCTCGCGGACATTTCCCGGCCAGGGGTATCTGACGAGCAGGTCCATGCCTTTTTTATCGATCCCGCGGATTGTCTTTCCGTGTCGGGCCGCAGCCTGTCGCAGGAAGAACCTCGCAAGCACGGGGATGTCCTCCGGTCGGGCCCTCAAGGGCGGAACCCGTATCTGCACGACCCTGAGGCGGTAGTAGAGGTCCTTGCGGAACTCTCCTCGCTCCACCGCGGTTTCGAGCTCTCGGTTGGTCGCCGTAACGAGTCTGACGTCTGCGTGGAGCCGTTCGACGCCGCCGACGCGAAGAAATTCTCCCGTCTCTATGACGCGAAGCAGCTTTACCTGCATGCCGAGAGACATTTCACTCACTTCGTCGAGAAAGAGCGTTCCTCCGTCCGCGCGCTCGAAAAGACCCCGCCGGCGCGCGACGGCTCCTGTGAACGATCCTTTCTCGTGGCCGAATAGTTCGCTCTCGAGCACTCCCTCGGCGAGGGCGCCGCAGTTGATCGCCTCGAACGCCTTCGTGCTGCGCCGGCTGAGCATGTGGATCGCCTTCGCCGTCAATTCCTTTCCGGAACCGCTTTCTCCGACAACGAGCGCCGACACCTCGGTCGGCGCGACCTGGAGAACCGTATCGAGCATTTCGTTGAGGGCGTCGGATCTGCCGATGATCCCCGATTGCGTTTTGATTCGGCGAAGCGCTACAAGCCGCGCGGCGCGCACGAAGAAATCCTCAGGGTCCGCGGGAAGGATCATCCGCAGATCCGCCCCGTCGATCAACGGATCGCCCGCCTCCCCCCTGATGAATTCGATGACGTCGAAATGGACGAAATTCCTCCGAAGTCGCCGTATGGCCCCTGCATGCGCAGTCTCGTTTCGACCGGTCTCGATTGCGAGCACGATGCCCGAGGGCGGCTCTGCGAGTCCGAGCGGCTCGGTGAGCGACCCGAGACGGCGAATCGTCATCCCCTCGCTCGTCGCAAGCCCCTCGAGGAGCGACGTCGCATCCCCGCTCTCGACCAGTGTCCACAGCTCCGGTTTCATACGCGTATCCGGCCACCCCGTCCCTGCTCATTCGAGCTCGTACAGCTTTGTTTTTTCGCGCAGCGTCTGCCTGCTGATTCCGAGGATTCGCGCCGCCTGCGACTTGTTCCCGCCCGTCTCCGCAAGCGCCTTCCGTATGAGAATGCGCTCCATATCCCTGAGGCTCATCGGCTTGATATCCGGAGACTCTTCGGAGCCCTCCGGGTCGTGATCTCCGGACGATGCGGTGATCTCTGCGGGGAGATGCTCCGGGAGAAGCTCGTCTTCTGCGTCGAGGAGTATCGAGCGCTCGATGACATTCTTCAGCTCGCGGACGTTCCCGGGCCAGGAATATGCCTGAAGGATCTCGAGAACCGGATTCCCCGCCTTCTTGACCGATTTCTTGAACTCCCGGTTGAACATCGCGATAAAGTGGTTGACGAGCAGGGGGATGTCCTCGGGACGATCTCGGAGAGGCGGGATGCTGACGGGTATGACCTGCAGGCGGTAGTAGAGATCGTTGCGGAAATCGCCGTCCTTGATCGCCTGCTTGAGGTCTCTGTTGGTCGCCGCGATGATGCGCGTGTTCACCTTCAGATCCTTGACGCCGCCGACGCGCCGAAAGGTCTTGTTTTCGAGAACACGCAGGAGCCGGCTCTGGAGCGTCACCCCCATTTCGCCTATCTCGTCGAGGAATATCGACCCTCCTTCTGCGAGCTCGAACAGCCCCTTCTTTCGGAATTTTGCGTCGGTGAAGGCGCCTTTCTCATGTCCGAAGAGCTCGCTTTCGAGCAGCGTCTCCGGCAGGGCCGCGCAGTTTATCTCGAGGAACGGGCGCTGCGCTCCCCCCTCGCTCGCCTCGTGGATCGCACGAGCGACGAGCTCCTTGCCGACTCCGCTCTCGCCCTGTATGAGTATCGTGCTGGCGCGGCTCTCCCCGATCTTGCGTACCGTCTCGAAGACGCCCTGCATCAGTTCGCTTGTCCCGATGAAATTCTTGAAATCGTATGTCTCGCGTTCCTTCCTGCGGATTCCTTCGAGCTCGCTTCGCATGCGCCGATGCTCGAGGGCGTGCCTGATCGCCACCTTCATCTTCTCGAGCTGGAACGGCTTGAGTATGAAATCGTAGGCGCCGGCCCTGATCGCCTCGACTGCGGTCTCGACCTCCCCGTACGCCGTCATCATTATCACGGGCAGCTCCCCGTCATCCTCGCGGAGCGTCTTCAGCACTTCCAGGCCGTTCGTATCGGGCAGTTTCAGGTCGAGGATGACGATATCGGCCGGGTCCTCCCGGAAGGCCGTTATACCCGATGCGCCGTTTTCCGCCTCTGACACCTCGTACCCCTGCCCTCGCAGCGCCTCCCCGAGCGACCACCGGATCGCCTTTTCGTCGTCTATGACCAGTACGCGTCCCTCCATATTCCGCCCTTTCAGTGTGCCTGCCTGGATTCCTCC
This sequence comes from Candidatus Krumholzibacteriia bacterium, assembly GCA_028696635.1. Lineage (GTDB taxonomy): Bacteria > Krumholzibacteriota > Krumholzibacteriia > Krumholzibacteriales > Krumholzibacteriaceae > JAQVGR01. Next base: position 3,538 of record JAQVGR010000103.1, read on the forward strand.
GGCGCGGAGACCGCCACGGTCAGTCGCGGAAGATCGACATGGAAGGTCGCCCCTCTGCCCTCGACGCTTTCATGCGATATTCGCCCTCCATGCGCTTCGACGATCGATCTGCTTATCGAGAGGCCGAGCCCTGTTCCGTTGCTGCGCGTGGTGAAGAACGGATTATAGAGCCGGTCCGAAGCCCCGGCCGGGATCCCGCATCCGCTGTCCTCGAAGTCGAGCCGCACCAGCGCAGGGTCCGTGCCCGGCCGCAGAATGACCCGCACCTCGCCTCCCGATCGGCACGCCTGCACCCCGTTCATGGCGAGGTTGAGCACAACCTGCTTGATCTGGTCGCGATCGAGCAGGCACATGTCGCGATCAACCTCGCTGACGAACCTCAGGGAGACTCCCGCCTCGGCCGCGCTGTCCGCGACGAGCATGAGCGCCTCCTCGACGATGTCGCACATGGAGACCTCCATGGGGCGCGGCGCCGCGGGACGGCCGAAGTGAAGCATGCTCCGAATGATGTCGTCGAGGCGGCGGATCTCCTCGAGGATCACGTCGATATACTTGAGACGCTCGGGATCTTCTCCGAGCTTCTCACGGAGAACCTGGGCGGTGGTGGCGATACCCGTCAGTGGATTGCGGATCTCGTGCGCCACGCCGGCGGAGAGCTCTCCGAGCGATCTGAGCCGGTCGCTCCGGCGGAGTTCCTCCTCGAGCTCCTTTCTGGCCGTCAGATCCTCGAACACTATCACGAGCGAAATCCCGGTAAACTCGTCCGATTCTACAACCGTGGAATTGACGCTCACGGGGATCGTACGTCCGCCCGGGACGGTGCAGTCCGCTTCGATGGACATGGTTCCCCCCGCGCCTCCGCGCAGGAAATCGAAAAACTCCCCTGATCCGGCGGTGTTTGCGAAAAGGTCTCCGATATGAACCGCACCGGATGCGACGTCGCCGAGCAGCTCTCTCGCCCGCCTGTTGGCGAATATCACCCTCCCCTCCCGGTCGGTCCTGAGCACGCCGCTGTGCATGCTCTCGAGGATGGTCTCGTTGAAATCCTTGAGGTTGCGCAGGCGGCTGATGTTCGCTGCGTTGGCGACCTCCTCTGTCAGAATCGTCTGGATTGTCGTGATGAAATGATAATCTCCGAGGTATTCGCGTTTCGACGCGTACCGCTTCCGGATCACGAGAAAACCGAGCCACCTGCCCTTGTAGAGAAGCGGGATGGCCGAGTCGTTCCACGGCTTCATCGCGGCGAGGCAGGTCTCGATATCGGGGGTATGACAGCTATCGAGGTTGAAGATCTCGGTCGGGACCGTGTCGCGCTTCTGCGCGTCGAGGATCAACCTGACGGCCGTCTCGAGGAATCTGATCTCCATATTGTATGATGTCCTGATCTGCAGGACCGCCCCTCCTCCGCTGTAGAGGAGCAGCGCCGCGCCCTCCGCTTCGAGGTACCGGCACAACGCCATCAGGAATCTGTCGAGGGCATCGCTCCAGTTCTCGTTCGAGCTTATGTCGCGCCCCATCTGGAAAAGCATCTTCAGGCGGGTTACGTGCCGTTTCAGCGAGTCGTTGACCCGGGCGAGCTCCTCGTTCGTCTCGATGACCTTCCTGTCGAGCTCGGCGCGATCCTTTTCCAGACGCCGGTAGGCCGATTCGAGGCGCTCGATGACGGACGCGTCCTGGCGGCTCATCTTGATATGGTCGTGCGCCGCGTCGACCATCTCCCCTATCTTCACCAGATCGAACGGTTTCTGAATCTGATCGAAGACGTCCGGCCTCATGGCCGCGATCGTCGATTCCATTGACGAACGCTCCGTCATGACGATGCTGCGCACGTCAGGCGTCGAGGACTGGAACTCTTCTATCAGATCGAGCCCCGAACCGTCAGGCAGCTCGCGGTCGGCGAGGACTATCTCATACCGCTCTCTCCCGGCGAGCTCCCGCGCCGCTTCGCAGCTGTCGGCGGTGTCGACTCGATAGCCGCGGCCGGCGATGAATTCTCGCAGGATGTCGAGCACATCGGCCTCGTCGTCGATGACGAGAACGCGTCCCTTCTCAGTCACGCGGCATCCTCCATGAGGAACGTTCTCGGGACATACTGGTTTCGTCCCGTATCGTGACCGTCGTCGTGCGCCTAAGAAGTCTGCCGCTTCCCTATGTACATGGAGAGAACCTTCAGGGAGGTTTCAGAGATGTACGTAAAGAAGACCGCAGTCCGGTAGATGGTCACATCGGGAGAAGGGATCTCCGGTTCGGTCCGTACGACGATCCCGTCAAAGGAGATCCGTCCCTCGGGAGCGTGCCCGTCCGCGCGAGGAAAGAGCAGTTCCATCCTGACCTTGGTCAGAGGCTCGATAAAATGAGGTACTTCGAAGTAGACGCCGCTGGTGCTTATATCGAGGGTCTTGCCGCCCGCCTCTGCGGGTCCCCCCTCGAGAAGGATCGGAAGCTCCGCTCGGATCCTCGGCGCCCTGCGCCGTTCGTTGAACGTCATGACCGCTCCATTCCCCGGCCCGCTCCTATCCCCCGTGAAGCGTTCGATGTCGGCTGCCCGGCGCAGGGATGTCGGGGCGGCCCGGAACCGCAGCATCCCCGGTCCGGGTCACGGCTACCGCACGTCAACGGTTTTTCTTTTTGTGCCGGTCCTTCCGCAACCTCTTTTTCCTCTTGTGCGTTGCGATCTTTTTCCGCTTTCTTTTTTTCCCGCTCGGCATGTCATGTTCCTGTCTTTCGTATCCGTCCGTGGTAGGTCGTCTGGTTCGAGTGTGCAATATACACGGACGATTCCGTGGGATGCAAACGGATTCTCGAACGCCCCGATGCGCCCGGGGAGGGGTCTATACGTTCACCTTGGTCTTGAGCTCGTTTGAGGCCTTGAAGTACGGAACGAGCTT
>JAQVGR010000104.1 GCA_028696635.1 Candidatus Krumholzibacteriia bacterium
CGATGTAGAAGTTGATCCCCCCGCCGGTCGTCACCGGCACGACCCCGCCCGTCATCCGGGTGTTACGCACCGCCATGGGGGCGATCGCCAGCACGAGTCCGGCGAGCAGAGCGCCGATGCGGCGGACGAGAGGGGGGGCGGGAGGATCGGGGGCGATGCGCGGCGCCACGACGAGGTGCGCGAGCGCGAAGGGGATCATCAGCAGCGCCGTCGGCCTCGCCAGCACGGAGAGACCGAGGACGAACCCTGCCGCCGTCAGGCGCAGCGGGCCGGCGTTACCGCGATCGTGCGTCATCAGCACGAGAAACCAGGCGCTCAGAAAAAGGATCAGCGAGGCGGGGAGCAGGATCCCTTCGTAGAAGATCGCGGGGAGGTAGAGCGCCATGATCAGCCCGGCGATGATACCCGCCGTTGACGATCCGAGCAGGCGCCGGGTCGCCGTGATCACGAAGCCGCACGCGAAGACGCCGAGCGCCGCCTGCGCCGCGCGGACGGCCGTGAGGCTCGGTCCGAAGACGCGGTAGACCATCGAGACGAACCACGGGTAGAGGGGGGCCTGCATCAGCTGCGTCGCCGGCAGCTCGCCTCCCCAGACCAGCGCCTTCGCCCACCGGTCGTATATCGCGGCGTCGAGGACGAGGTCCCCGGCGAGCGGATTGAGGCGGGCGGTGAAGATCACATGGAGGATCCGGACGGCGAGGGCGACGAGAACGACCACCGCGGCGAGGAACTCCTCGCTGATGTACCGCGTTCGTCCGTCGGCGATCTTCATGGGTCAAGTTGTAAGCGAAACGAAGCGGGGGCTCAACAACTATCGTCGGGGGCCGCCGATGGAGAAGAGGGCCTCCTCGTCCATCTCCCAGATCCGCATCCCCGCATCCTCGACCCCTTCGGACTCGATCCAGCGGGCGATCGAATCGGGGATCGCGGGCAGAAGCGAGACGATGACGGTGTCGCCGCCGTTCGTCGCGAAGACCGCGTACGGCGGACCGTCGTATGCCTCGATCGCGATATTGCGCTTGCCGAGCGTGCAGCCGCTTCCCATCTGGACCCCGTCTATCAGGCACGAGCGCGGGGGTTCGAGTGTCGAGTAGACCCGCGCGCCGATACCGAAGTGGCCGGCCGAGCCGGTCGTTTCGAGTGCGATCCGGCCCATGCGGTACCCGATCACGACGTAGGGACCGAGGTGCCCGTGGAACGAGCGCATCGCCGCGATCGGGTCGGCGAACCCGCCGGAGGCGTGGACGTGCTCGTGCTCCGGGGCGCCGGGCGATTCCCAGCAGGCGTGGATGAACGACTCGAGGGCGGAGCTGTCCCGAAGGCGGGCGACACGGATGTTGCCGGTCCTGCCCGGAGCGAGGCGCAGGGTCCCGTCCGAGAGCGAGACGGTATACCGCTCGCTTCCCGTCTCGAACAGGTCCGGCCTGGCCGCGGCCGCGGCCCCGAGCTCGTCGTGAATGAACGAATGCGCCCGGTCTTCGCCGCAGACCGTCGCGAGTATCCATCGCACAGCCGGAGTGTCCCCGACGAGGTCGCAGAGGATATGCCGGTCGTCGACCGGCGCGTCCGTGTCGACGAGCACGACCTCGCCGGCCTTTTCGAGAACGACGGCCGCCGCCTCGGGATCGCGCTCGAGGTTCCAGCCCTTGACCGCCGTTCCGTCCAGATGGACGGGAATGATCACCAGTGTCGTACGCAGGGTTCCGGGGCGAAGCCGCTCGATACGCGCCAGATTTCCCGCAGGGCCGATCGAGAGGACCGTTGCGCCCGGGAGAGCGCCGGCAATCCGCGAGTGAGCGTCCTTGTCGAGGGGGGCCTGGGATAGGGCGCGGGGCGGGGGGAAGGCGGAACCGCCGAGGGACTCCGCCATAGCACGCCAGGGGGGCGGTTCGAGCGCGGGATAGGAACGGCCGCGCAGGACCCGCACATCGGCGAGCCCCGCCGTCTCGAGCAGGCCGATCGCGTTGTCGGCGCCCGTGCCGGCGGCGGCCGAGCCTTCGACGGTCATCACGATCTCTATGTCGACACCGGGAAAGCCGGCAAGAATGAACAAAGCGCGGGCGTCGTCGAGGCCCATGTCGGTGTCGACGATAAGCCTCGTCTCGCCGTGGGGCGTGCCCTCGAAACCCGCGGAGGAACCGAGGGTTTCTCCGGGCACGCCCCACAGCGGGAATACGAAGATCATCAATGTCAGAAACCCAACCGCGGCCCCTGCACCGATCGCTTCGCGCATTCTCGTACCCGGCATCGTCGCGTCCTCTCCCGAAAGCAACGGGGGGACAATAACACACTAGTGCATTACGTGATACCCGGATCTTGACCGGTGCGACACAAACAGGCACGTAATTCCATGTTTGGACGCGAGAGGAGCATTCGGTTCGCACCGACCTGCCGGGCTGGGAGCAGGGGTTCATCCGACGCCCGGCGCGAAACTGGCGACCGGGGTATGGTATCGCCGGCGGCGGCGCGCGGGGCTATTCCCGCGGAGCGGAGTAGTCCTCGCCGATGATCTCCTCGATCTTGCGAGGATCCTCCATCTTCGAGACCATCTCGCGCACGTGCTCGTACTCCTTCTGCACGTCCTCGTCGAAGGCCTCGATGATCCCGAGCGTGCGATGTCCGTCCGCCGGAGCCCACTCGCGCATGCGCATCATCAGCGATTCGTACGTCTTGTCCGACGTGTACCCGGTCACCGTGTAGCGGGAGACGAACCGTCCGCAGCGCGCGCATTCGTTGTAGACCTTGATCTTCTCGCCGCGCTTGAAGTAGACGTAGTTCTTCGTCTCGACCGACTGGCAGTGAGGGCAATGCTCGAGGCGCGCGCTCTCCGCGCCTTTCTTCTTCTTGTTCGGCATCATCTCGCGTTCCTTTCCCCGCGGCGGCCGCACGGTCATACCGGAGCCGGTACCGCGGCCTCGGCCGCCTCGACAGGAACGATTCTAGCAGAAAAGGCCGTTTCGCGCACACTCTTCTCTCTCGAGCGGCCGGGAATCGCCTTGACAGGGGTTTGGGTGACGGATAGCATCGATCCGTCCGCTGACGTTCTCTCCGGCACGATCATGCGGCCGTGGCGGCGGTCGCCGGCTGTCTCACCGTCCCCCCGCGGGGCCCCGCGCCATGGAGGCGAGAAGATGCCAGATATCACGAAGGTGCTCTTCACCACCGATTTCTCGGAGCTGTCCAATCACGCCCTGCCGTACGCGATCAAGATGGCGAAGCTCTACGACGCGGAGCTCGTCATGCTCCACGCCGTGACGATCTACGACAACGACCCGAACGATCCGACCTACCACTTCCCGCTCCTGCAGAGCTACTGCGAGCAGGCGACTAGAAGCGCCGACGAGCGGTTCCAGTTCTGCTTCGAGCGGGCCGGGGAAGCGGGGGTGCGCGTGCGCAAGGCCCTCGTGCAGGGGATCTCGCCGCACGCCGCGATACTCGAGTTCATCGAGCAGGAGGGGGGGATCGGGCTGATCTGCATGTCGACCCACGGGCGAAGCGGGCTCAAGCACGTCCTGCTCGGCAGCGTCACCGAGAACGTCATCCGGTACGCCCCCTGCCCGATCCTCGCCGTCAAGCAGACCGAGCACGAGTTCATCGACCCCGACACCCACGAGGCGCACATCAGGAAAATACTTTTCCCCTTCGATTTCTCCAGGGAGTCGCTGAAGCCGCTCGAGATGCTCAAGTCGATCGCGGGGATCAACGATGCCGAGATCACCGTTCTCCACTCGATAGACGTCGAGATCCCGCCGGTCTACTACACCTCCGGGGTGACATCGATCCTCCAGCTCGACCCCGGGCTCAAGGAACGGATCCTCGAGAAGATGCACGCCGAGCTCGACGGCCCGCTCGAGGGTCACGCGGCGCGCTTCATCGTCACGGAAGGCCGGGCCGTCGACCGGATACGGGAGGAGGCCGCGGAGGGGAAGAGCGACCTGATAGTGATGGGAGCCGCAGGCTCAAACAAGGTTGGAGATTTCCTCTTCGGGAGCACCGTCGCCCGGGTCATCCAGAAGGCCGTCTGCCCCGTCCTGGTCGTCTGAGCGGCCCCCGCCGGGGAGCATCCTCCGGTAGACGATCCACGCGAGCCAGCCCAGCGCGGCCCCGATCGCCATCCCCGCCAGCACGTCGAGCGGCCAGTGCACGCCGATGTATATCCGCGACCAGGAGACGAGAACGGCGACGGCGAGCAGCGCGGGGAGCGCCCGCCGCCAGACGAGGCCGAGAAAGAGCATCCCCGCCGTGATGTTCGTCGCGTGGCTCGAGGGGAACGACCACGAGGACTTGTAGCTGCGAGCGACCTCGGCCGGAGTGGTGATCCATCCCTCCGCGCCGTGCCAGAGGTGCACCCCGCCGAGCACCTCGCAGGGGCGCATCCGCCCCACGAGAGGCTTGATCAGGGACGCCGAGATCTGGTCGGACGCGGCGATCAGCGGGATCAGCATCAGCGCCGCATACCGCCCCTTCCGCTTCCCGAACAGCACCAGGCCGGCCCAGACGAGGATCAGCAGCCAGCGGCTGCGATCGAAATCGGTGACGGCCGGCATCACCGCGTCGAGGACCGGATTCGCCGCGCCGCCGTTGAGCAGGCGGAAGGCCCGCACCTCGAGCGACGACTCGCCGGGGGAGGCCTGCGCCCGCGCAAGCTCCGGCACCATCGAGACCGCGCACAGCGAGAGGGCTAGGAAGGACGTGAAGGAGATGTGACGCATCCGATTCATCATGACGGAGCGTACTGTACACGATGCGGCCGCGGGTGGCAAGCGGGGCGGCGCGGGCTCAGCCGGAGGCCGTCTCTTCGATCAGCGCGCCGAGCGTCCGTGCCGGGATGTGGAATCCGCCGACGAGCGATTCGATCTCGGCGCCGTGGGGGACGAACGGGAGCTCGACGAGCAGAGGCTCGGCGGCGTACCGCACCTCGAGGCGGTCGATGAGACCGGCGCAGGAATCCATCGAGGCGGGGAAGGTGGAGAAGAAGACGTAGCGGGCGAGGACGAGGGCCTCGGCCGCCTGTATGACCGGGACCGCCGTCCGGCCGGCGCCGTCGGACGGCTCGGTTCGCAGTTCGGGCCGGCGATGCGTCATCAGGCGCCCGATGCTGAGACGGACCTGCTCGCCCGGCGAGTCGAACGCGGGGACGAAGACGCGTAAGATTCCCGTCTCAGTCATCGTCCGCAGGAAGAAGTCGAGCTCGGCCGAGGGAGGAAGCGCGATCGCCGCGCCGGGGACGATCCGCTGCGATCCGCTCGGCGGGCTCTCGATACCGATCAGATTCAGACCCAGTTCGGTCAGCGGATCAGGCTCGCGATCGTCCGGTGTCAGCGACGCCTCGGCGAGGCGGGCCTGCGCGGCGCGCAGGCTCTTCATGATCTTCGAGACGTCCGATTCGAAGCGGGGCAGGTCTATCTCGGCGACCCAGAACGGGAGATGGATGATATCGCCGGGAGCGTAATCCGGCGGATCGGTCAGCTCGATCACGGCCCGGTCGACCCGCACGGGCCTGAGACGCTCACCGCTCGCCGCCCAGAGACGCCGGCAGGTCGCGCACCGGAAGACGATCGACCTGCCCATCACGGGGAGCTCCGCGCCGCAGTGCCGGCACTGCAGACGCTGAACGGCGAGGCTGCCTGTCCTCCTGCTCATATACCGCCTCCAAACCATGCGCCGAGCCGGGCGACGATCCAGCGATGCGGCATCACGGGCGCGCCGGCCCGCACGACGTCGTATATGTACAGCGCGGACGCGGCGATCGGCACCAGGGGGAGCCACGTCCCCGCGAGGAACGCCGTCACCGCCGGAACGATGAACAGCGCCCTCGATCCCCGTGCCCGGTTCTCGGGGACGTCGGCCCTGATCACGTGGCCGTCGCTGGCGTCTATCGTGGTCGCGTAGATCCTGTCGCGGTGCCGGTAGCGCAGGATGTAGACGGGGAAATAATAGATCGACAGGTCCTCGCCGAGCAGGTCGAACCTGCTCGACCGCACGATCGCACCGGGCGGGGCGGCGAGTGTGGCGAGGTGCCGGTATCCGTCCTCTCGCGCCCGCCCGGCAGTCTTCATCGGCAGGGCGGTGTGTATCGTCTCGCGCATCCCGTGGTCGAAGACGTCCCACGCGAGCATCTTCGTGCGCAGCGCGATCCCCTGCAGGCCGAGGTACCGCAGCGCGCAGGCCGGGGTGCTCCAGTCGATCCGTTTGCAGACGTATTTCGTGAAGGGTTTGCGCTCCTCCTCGGTCCTCCTGACGACGCGCGTCCCGTCAGGGCCCGGCACTGCGGTCTCGACCACGCGCCGGACGATCTCGTCCCCGCCGATCCTGCCGGCCAACCGGCCCGACATCCGCCAGAACGGCACGTATATCAACCGCAGATCGAGTATCGAGGTGTGCCTCGCCTTGAC
>JAQVGR010000105.1 GCA_028696635.1 Candidatus Krumholzibacteriia bacterium
GGCTCTCGCTGACGGACGAGGGCAGGGAGACGGTCGCCTCCCTCGAGTCGGTCTGGAAAGCGGTCGGCGACGTCACGCAGGAGCTGATCGAGTCGAGCAATCCGCAGCTGCTCGAAGCGATCGCCCGGATCGAGCGCGCGCTCGAGGAGCGCTCGCTCTTCAGCCGCGTCACCGAGCGGCTCGGGCCGGGCTCGAACAGGTGCGGTCCGGAAAAGGACGGGGGCGGCGCCGGGTAGCCGGATGAGCCGAAGCCGCGCCCGCCAGGACGCCCGCCCTGCCGTCCGTCCGCGCGGGTCTCCCGATAGGCCGCCAGCCGCCGCAGCATCTTTGCAGAATTCTCGACACTTCCCCGGCCGGATGTGTTACTTATTGATTGTTCAGAAAGGACTGAATGATCATGGAGAAAGAGCGCGGCCAGTTCATAGAGACATGGGGGTCGCTGGGGGTCCTCTGGGGGATCAACAGGTCGATGGCGCGGATCCACGCCTTCATCATGCTCTGCGAGGATCCCGTGGACCTCGAGACCGTCTGCCGGCGGCTGCGGATCAGCCGGGGCAACGCGAGTATGTCGCTCAAGGAGCTCCGCTCCTGGGGGGTGATCCACCGGGTGCACATGTCGGGGGAGCGGCGGGATTTCTACGTCGCAGAGCCCGACAACTGGAAGATGATCTTCAAGATCGCCGCGCAGCGCAAGGAGCGCGAATTCGACCCGGCACTGCAGGCCCTGCAGGACCTGCTCGGACGCGCGGACCTCGACAGCAGCAGCGGGGTGCGAGCGCGCCTCGGCGAGCTCGAGCGCACGATGACCACCTTCGACCGGCTCGCGCGGAAGTTTCTCGGGAACGAGCAGGCGAGCAGGATCGTCGTCGACATGCTGAAGAAGTTCAAGGTCTGACCAAGGGAGCGAGTGCGATGAAGCGATATCTCATGACCGCGGCCGCGGCGCTGGCCGTCGCGCTGTCGTCGTGCACGATGGAGTCGGGGAGCCCGCCCCCCGGACGCCGGAGCGGAGGCGGACCCCTGAGGACGGTCTCGCGCCGCGAGATCCAGAGCGTGGTCGAGCTGCTCTCCAGCGACCTGCTCGAGGGTCGCGCCCCGGGGACCCGGGGCGGGGAGCTCGCCGAGGAGTACATGCGCAGCCTCTTCAAGCAGTTCGATATGGAGCCGTACGAAGGGGACTACTTCCAGCAGTTCACGCTGCGGGGTTTCACCACCCTCGATCTCGTCGTCCAGGCGAACGGAGTGCGGCTCGCTTTCCTCGACGACGCGGTCGGGAGTTTCGTGCGCGACGGCGCCTCGTTCTCCCTCGGGGGCCAGGCGGTCTTTGTCGGGTACGGCATCGCGGCCGACGCGTGGTCGTGGGACGACTACAAGGGAGCGGACGTGTCGGGGAAGATCGTGATCTGCCGCGTGAACGAGCCGGGGCCCGGCGATACCGGCCTCTTCGAAGGGGACGCGCTGACCTACTACGGACGCTGGACGTACAAGATAGAGGAGGCCGCGCGCCGCGGGGCGCGGGGGATCCTGCTCGTCCACACCGACGATACGGCGGGATACGGCTGGCACGTGGTGCGCAACTCGTGGGGCGGCGAGGAGCTCTATCTCCCCTCGCAGATCGAGGACGGCTGCGAATTCCGCGGATGGGTGCGCGAGAAGAAGCTGCGAGAGATCCTCTCGGCGGTGGGCCGCGACCTCGGCGAGCTCTGCGAGGCGAGCGAGCGGAGGGATTTCGAGCCGGTCGATCTCGGGTTCGCCGTCACGATCACGGGGCGCGGGGAATCGCGCAGCCTGATCGCGCGAAACGTCGTGGGCGTCATACCGGGGGCCGACCCCCTGCTGCGGGAAAAATCGATCGTTCTCAGCGCCCACATCGACCATCTCGGCATGAACGAGTCGCTCCCCGGGGACGACCGGATCTTCAACGGGGCGATAGACAACGGCGCGGCCGTCGCCGCGATGGCGATGACGGCCAAGCTGCTGGGAGAACGGCGCGAGGAGCTGCACTACTCGGTGATCGTCCTCGCCTGCCAGGCGGAGGAGGCGGGGCTGCTCGGCTCGCGGCACTTCGCCGAGACGATCGATCCGGGATCGGTCGTCTGCAACATCAACTTCGAGTCCACGCCTGTCTGGGGCCCCTCGAGGAGCATTCTCGGCGTGGGCGCGGAGTACTCGACGCTCGAGCGGACGCTCGAACTCGTCGCCTCCGACCTCGGTCTCGGGTACTCGATGTTCTCGATGGCCGACCGGGGGTTCTTCTACCGTTCCGACCAGTTCAGCTTCGCGCGGCGCGGGATCCCCGCCGTCTGGATCTCGGCGGGGGAGGATTTCGAGGACGGATTCAACCATGCGCTCGAGTTCTTCACCGGCGCGTACCACACCGTCGACGACGAGTACGACCCGCTCTGGGAGCTGGCGAGCACGCGCCAGACGATAGAGGCGGCGGTCCTGTTGGCGCTGCGGATAGACCGCGAGACCGCCCGCCCGGCGTGGAAGCGCGCGCTCCCCTTCCCCGTGGACCAGGGAGGCGAATGAGATGGCGAAACGGACCATCGGCATGATCGGCGGGATCAGCTGGGCCTCGTCGATCGAGTACTACCGGATCATCAACAAAACGGTGCAGGAACGGATCGGCGGCGAAGCGTCGGCCAGGCTCATCATGTACAGCGTCGACTTCTCCGAGCTCAGATCGGCGCAGAAGAACAGGGGGTGGGACGCCGTCGCGGAGATGCTGATAGACATCGCGCGGCGGCTGCGCGTCGGCGGCGCCGATTTCCTCGTCATGGCGGCGAACACGGTTCACATCGTGGCCGACCGCGTCGAGGCGGCGGTCGATATGCCCCTGCTGCATATCGCCGACGCGACGGCGGGAACGATCAGGGCCGCCGGCATGAAAAAGGTGGGCCTGCTCGGAACGAGGTACACGATGACGGAGGATTTCTACCGGGCGCGGTTGAAGCAGCGGCACGGGATAGACGTCATCGTGCCGGGCGAGGGCGACATCGAGAGGATCAACGAGATCATATTCGGCGAGCTGGTGCGCGACGTCTTCAGGGACGAGTCGCGCGACGAGGTTCTGCGGATCGCCGGCGGACTCGTCGCCGCCGGCGCCGAGGGGATCGTCCTCGGCTGCACCGAGCTGCCGCTGCTCGTCAAGCCCGGGCAGATCCCCGCCCCGTCGTTCGACACGCTCACGCTGCACGCGGTTGCCGCCGCGGAGCGGGCGATTGCCTGAGGCATATGGAGCCGATACTCACCGCCGCGAACCTCACCAAGCGCTACGGCGACCTGACCGCCGTCGCCGGGATAGACTTCGATATCGCGCCGGGGGAGTGCTTCGGCCTGCTCGGGCCGAACGGGGCGGGCAAGACGTCGACGGCGAAGATGATATACGCGGCGGTGCCGGTCACCGGCGGCTGCCTCTGCGTCTTCGGACGCGACATCACACGCCACGCGCGGGAGATCAAGAAGCTCATCGGCGTCTGTCCCCAGGACGTCAACCTCGACCAGGATTTCTCGGTGCTGAAGAACCTCATCGTCTACGCGCGGTACTTCGGGATCGGCGCCGCCGAGGCGAGGCGCAAGGCCGAGGAGCTGATCGAGTTCTTCCAGCTCGGCGACAAGCGCGACCGGAAGATCGAGAGCCTCTCGGGGGGGATGAAGAAGCGGCTGCTCGTCGTCCGGGCGCTGGTGAACGACCCGCGCCTGCTGATCCTCGACGAGCCGACGGCGGGGCTCGATCCGCAGGCACGCCACCAGATCTGGGAGAAGGTCCGCCAATTGAAGAAGAACGGCACGACGATCGTGCTGACCACCCATTACATGGAGGAGGCGGCGGTGCTGTGCGACCGGCTCGCGATCATGGACCGGGGGCGGATCGTCGAGCGCGGCAGGCCGGCCGATCTCGTCGCGCGCCACATCGGCCGCGACGTGATCGAGATCGAGGATCCCTCGCCGGCAGCCCTCGAGGAGATAGAGGCCGCCGGCGCCCGGCACGAGACATTCGCCGGCAGGACGTACGTGTACACCGAGGACGGCCGGGAGCTGATCGCCCGGATAGCGCGCGAGGGGCAGGCTGGGCATGTCGTGCTCCGCCAGGCGGGACTCGAGGACGTGTTCCTCAAGCTCACGGGGAGGCAGCTGCGGGAATGATCGCCCTGCTCCGCAACATCAGCTACCGCGCCGCGTACGTCTGGAGGCGCAACCTCGACGTCAACCTCGTGACGTGGCAGACGAACTTCCTGCCGCCGATCCTCGAGCCGCTGCTGTACATCGTCGCGTTCGGGTTCATGCTCGGCAGGTACGTCGAGCGGATCGCGTGGGCGGGGATCGAGCTCGATTTCCTAACCTTCGTCGCGCCCGGCATGATCTCGGTGGCGATCCTCTATCATTCGACCTTCGAATGCATGTACGGCTCGTTCGTGCGGATGTACTACCAGAAGACCTTCGACGCGATCATCGCGACGCCGCTGCTGATCGAGGACGTGATAGCGGGGGAGATCCTCTGGGCCGCCTCGAAGAGCTTCTTCGCCGCGTCGATCATGCTCGTCATCGTCTCCTTCTTCGGGCTCGTCGAGTATCCGTCGGGGCTCGTCATCGTGCTCCTCGCGTTCGTCGGAGGCGTCATGTTCGGGTCGTTCGGGATGATCTTCGCTGCGATCTGCCCGAGCATCGACACGATGAACCTTCCCGTTTTCCTCGCCGTCACGCCGATGTTCCTCTTCAGCGGGACCTTCTTTCCCGTGGAGGGGCTCCCCGCCTGGGGGCGGGCGATCGCCGCCGTATCGCCGCTGACCCACGTGGTCGCCGTGGCCCGCGCCGCCTCGCTCGGGGTCCTCTCGACGGCGTTCCTTCCCAGCGCGCTCTACATCGTCGCCGTCGGGGCCGGGCTGTTCCTGCTCGCCGTCCACCTCATGAAGCGCCGCCTCGTGAAATGAAGATTTTCGTTGCGGAAGCGAGCCGGATTCCCTGAATATATCCGGGTCATCCCCTGTATAGGGATCGAACGTCATACGCAGGCCGTCGGCCGGGGAGGTCGTCATGCTGTACTACGTGATAGCGATAGTCGTCGTGTTCCTCTTCCTGATCGGGATCAGGATCGTCCGCCCGACAAGCCGCGGCCTCGTCGAGCGGCTCGGCAAGTACAACCGGTTCGCCGAACCGGGATTCCACTGGGTCATTCCGATCATCGAGCGGATGGTCAAGATCAACGTCACCGAGCAGATGGTCGACGCGCAGCCGCAGGAGATCATCACCAACGACAACCTCAACGCGCGCGTCGACGCGCAGGTCTATTTCAAGGTGAAGCCGGACGAGGAGAGCGTAAAGAGCTCCCAGTACAACGTGAACGACTACGAGTACCAGATCGTGAACCTCGCCCGGACCACCCTGAGAAACATCATCGGCACGCTGACGCTCAAGTCGGCCAACAGCGAGCGCGACAAGATCAACGGCGAGCTGCTCACCACGCTGGCCAAGGAGACGCAGAACTGGGGGATGGAGATCGTCCGCACCGAGCTCAAGGAGATCGATCCGCCGAAGGACGTCCAGGAGACGATGAACAAGGTGGTCAAGGCGGAGAACGAAAAGATCGCAGCCCTCGATTTCGCCAACGCCGCCGAGCGCCAGGCGGACGGGCTCAAGCGCGCAGAGATCAAGAAGGCCGAGGGGATCAGGCAGGGGCGCATCCTCGCGGCCGAGGGAGAGGCCGAGGCGATCCGGCTCGTCAACGAGGCGGCGAACCGGTACTTCGTCGGGAACGCGCAGCTTCTCCGGCAGCTCCAGACGGTCGAGACCGCGCTTCGCGACAACGCCAAGATCGTCGTTCCCTCCGATTCGGAGCTGGTCAACGTGATCGGCGAGCTGGCCGGCGTGCTGCCGCTGCGCCGCCACGCGAAGGAGGCTCCGCCGGCGGGGGAATGACCCGGTACTGCCAAGTCCACGTGCGCGAAACGCTGCGGGGCGCTCCTCATGGGGCGCCCCGCGACGTTACTCCCGATTCTGACGCGGATATGATATAATCATGCTGTCCAGGTTATCTTCCGGGGGTGATACGCATGATATCGGTATTAGTACGCGGTTGCGGATTTCGTGTCGGATCGATCGCCGTCATATGCGCCCTTCTCGCCGCGCCGCCGGCCGCCGCGGCCGGAGCGCCGCGCGACGGAACCGCCCGGGAGGCGCTGATCGGGCAGGTGGGGAGCGGGCATGTCCGGACGGGGATCCTGTACGATTTGGTCGCCCCGCTCTCGGGGATCGAGCGGTTCGACGGGAGCGAGGCGGCACGGCCGGCCTCGCTCCGCGACTGGAAACAGCTCTATCACGAGCTCTACCGGGCCTCGCTCGAT
>JAQVGR010000106.1 GCA_028696635.1 Candidatus Krumholzibacteriia bacterium
GTCGTGGCGGGAAAGGTGTCGACGAAGAACGGCACGGAGAAGAAGGTGATCGCCGACCGGGTCTACACCGTCGACGAGGCGCTGCGGCATCTCGCCCGCGCCCTCCATGTGACGCTGCGCGAGGACCTCTTCGGCAGGGGCGAGCTGGCCGGGCTGCGCGATACCGTCGCCCGCCACAGCGGCGAGAAGCAGGTCCACCTGCGGTGGCTGAGGAGCTCGGGCGAGGAGATCCGCGTGCGCGTGACGCGCGTCGGCGTCTCTCCCGGGCTCGAACTGATAGATGAACTGAAGACGATTCCGGGGGTGGAGCATGTCGAGGTCTCGTAAAGGGGCCGCCGCGGCGGCCCTGTGGGCGGCGCTTTTCGCCGGCGCGGAAGGACTCGGGGCGCAGGGGGTGCAGGACCTGCATGTCGTGGAGAGCCCGACGGCTGGGATCCTCGGCCACGGCGCGTACCGCTTCGAGGGCGCAGTCGGGCCGGGGAGCGATCTGCTTTTCAGCGTCGGCGTCGGGTTCCACGACCGGCTGCAGATAGGGATGTCGTTCGGCCTTCAGAACTTCATCGGCAGGGGCGAGATCGAGATCAACGACCGCCCCGGGTTCCAGGCGCGCCTGCGCGTGCTCGAGGAGAGCTACGCCGGCCCGGCATTCGCCCTCGGGGTCGACACGCAGGGCGAGGGGTGCTGGATCGAGGACGACGAGCGCTACGAGCGCAAGTCGTGCGGGGTGTACGGCGCGCTCAGCAAGAACTACTACGCCCTGCGCAACATCGGCCTGCACGGGGGGATCAACTATTCATTCGAGAAACGCGACGAAGAGAGCATCGATCTCTTCGCCGGCCTGACGATAGAGGTCTTCTCGGGGATGTCGCTGTTGCTCGACTACGACGCCTCGTTCGACGACGACGACGAGACGCTCGCCTCCACGAGGACCCGGGGGCGTGGATACCTCGACGCGGGCGCCAGGTTCGATTTCGGCGGAACGCTGAGCATGCGGCTCCTGTTCAAGGATCTCACGGGGAACTACGCCCCGGAGAGAGGGGTCGCCCGCACGCTGGAGATATTCTACACGAACTGGTTCTGAGCCGGCCCCATCCGTACGGACGGGGGAAGAAGGATCGATATGGAACAGCCCGGATCGACGGGGCTCGAGTTCGAGAAGCCGGTCATCGAGCTCCAGGCGAGGATCGAGCGCCTCAAGAAGGACGGGACCGCGGCGGCCGGCGACATCGCCCGTCTGGCCGAGCGGCTGACCGACCTCGAGCGGAAGGTGTACCGGGGACTCAACGCCTGGGAGCAGGTCCAGCTCGCCCGGCATCCACGGAGGCCGACGACGGTCGACTACATACGGTACTGCTGCGAGGAGTTCGAGGAGATGCACGGCGACCGCCTCTACGGCGACGATCCCGCGGTGGTGGGAGGGATCGCGATGATGGGCGAGCGGCGCATAGCGATCGTCGGCCACGAGAAGGGCCGCAGCACCCGCGAGCGCGTCTCGCGCAACTTCGGGATGGCGAGCCCCGAAGGGTTCCGCAAGGCGCTGCGCCTGATGAAGACGGCGGCCCGGTTCCGGCTTCCCGTCCTCTCGATCGTCGACACGCCGGGGGCCTACCCGGGGGTCGGCGCCGAGGAGCGAGGCCAGCCGCGCGCGATCGCCGACAACCTCAAGGAGCTGTTCGACCTCGACACCCCCGTGATCGTCGTGATCATCGGTGAGGGGGGCAGCGGCGGAGCCCTCGCCCTGGCTATCGGAGACGCCGTCCTGATGCTCGAGCACGCGATCTATTCGGTCATCTCTCCGGAGGGGTGCGCGGCGATCCTGTGGGACAGCAAGGCGAAGGCCCCCGACGCCGCCGAGGCGCTCCGCCTGACCGCCGACGACTGCCTGCGCCTGAGAGTGATCGACCGTATCATCGAGGAGCCGCACGGCGCCGCCCACCGCGATCCGCAGGGGACCGCGCTGCGGGTCCGCGCCGAGGTCCTCGCCGAGCTCGACCGGATCGAGAGGGCCCAACCGGATCTCCTCCTCGAGCGGCGGCGCGAGAAGTACCGGTCGATGGGGATCTGCGACGGCGGGTGAGCGGCCCGCCGCATGAGGGCCGGCGGGTGTTTCTGTCAGGCGATATGCGTTTTTTCCCTTGAAATCCTCCCCTGTCCGTGAAACACTTCTTCCTGATCCAAGGGAAGCTCACGAAAACCGAAATCGAGTCATGGGTGCGTGTAGTTCGCAAAATCGCCTCGGGCTTTCTGTCATGAAAGGGGGAAACCGATGCGAAGGTTATCCACGGCGCTCGCGCTCGTGATCGCGCTCGCCCTGCTCGCGGGATGCAGCAGGGAGGACGTGCTCACGCCGCGGAGCGAAACTGACGGCCGGCAGGGGGGGATCGACCCCGCGCTGCTGGCCGGTTCGATCATCGAACAGAGCGGTTGGCCCATCGATCCTGAAGAGGAGGTGCCCGTCGGGTGCTCCGGCGCGACGCTCATCGGCCGGGAGTGTATCGTCGGAGACATATTCCACTACATCTTCACGCTGAGAGTCGGCGATGGTCCGTACGACGTCATAGGGCTGCACCGGGTCGTGAGGGAGAAGCGCCCGTACGTGCCGATCCGGACGAAGAAAGCGGTCTTCCTGCAGCACGGGGACGGCGTCGGATTCGTGAAATTCATCTACGGCGCCGTGGCGCCGAGCGCGCCTGACGACCGGTCGTTCGCGGTATATCTCGCCGAGAACGACGTCGATGTCTGGGGTATAGACCAGGACTGGGTGCTGGTGCCCCCAGATGAAACCGATTTCTCGTTCATGCAGGACTGGGGGATGGAGCACTGCATGGCAAACCTCAGGACCGGTCTCGGCGTCTCGCGGATTACGAGACTCATCACGGGAAACGGCCCGGATAGACTTCTCCTCCTTGGCTACAGCAGCGGCGCGGCCCTCGGGTACGCGTACCTGAACGAGGAGGCGATGATACCCGAGCGCTGCCGTCTCGTGAGGGGATTCATCCCAGTCGACATGTTCTACAAGACCGACTTGGAGGGGACGAGAGCCCAATGGTGCGTGTACTACCACGAATACCAGGAGTGGCTCGCCGCGGGCATGTATGAGTACTTCATTATCTTCGCCCCAGTAGGCCAGCTCGCCCGGACCGATCCGGACGGGCTCTCGCCTTTCGTGCCGGGATTCACCAACATGCAGGTCGCCCTTGCATTCGGCGGGGCGACATTCATGTTCGATCCGATACTGCCCGCCTGGCATTATGTTGCCGCCCTCTTCGGCGATGACGGATTGCCTTATGATCTGCAGTACATGACGAAAGACAACTGGCTCGATTACATACTCCTCGCCTGCGGTTACGAGGCGGGACGCTTCATGGGCGATTATTCGGGCGTCATTTGCGACGAGGACGATCTGCCCTATGACGACAACCTTGCCATAATAGACGTACCTGTCTTCTACGTCGGCGCCGCGGGGGGTATCGGAGCCGGCGGCCTCTACACGACCACGCTCCTCGGGAGCACCGACGTCTCGTCGCTGATCGTCTCCCTGCATCCACCGGAAGAGGCTGTTCTCGACTTCGGCCACATTGACATCTTCGCCGCCTCCAACGCGCAGGAGGTGTGCTGGGCGCCGATCCTCGAGTGGATCGTGGCTCATTCCCCGCACCCCTCGGACAAGGGGCACAACCCGGAGAAGCCGTAGAAGAGGGACTCGCGGCAGATCGGGGCTGCGGCAGCCCCCCGCAAAGGACTTCAGCTGCGCACGCCCCGCCTCCCGGAAGGGGGGCGGGGCGGCTCTTTAACGTAACGCAGGGAGCGCAGGCGCGGATCGAGCGCCGGCCACTGGATAGGGCGGACGGCCGATATTCCCGCTTGACCCGGGTCGCCGATATTACCTATACTTATAAAGCCAGCTTAAGGGAGCGGGGATCCCCCCCGCGAAGGAAAAACTTCTGTGCTGCAGGTCCCTGAGTGGAAAAGGTTGTTTTCCGCCTGTTCAGGGATTTTTTTATTCGGGAGCAGAATGCGATGGTCAACAAGGAGCTGCTCGATATCCTCGCATGCCCGCGGTGCAAGGAGAAGGTCGTCCTCGACGATGAGGGGCGCTGGCTCGTCTGCGGACGCTGCGCCGTGAAATATCCCATCGAGGAGGATATCCCCGTGATGCTCCTCGACCGCGCCGTCGACCTCGAGCGATGACTGCGACGGGAGGCGCCGCACGTGTGCGTGTTCACCCATTTCGCCGCCGGAGCGCTGGCCGGATCGTTCCTGCCCGTTCCGGTCGCCGCGCCGCTGCTCGGCCTGGGGAGCCACCTGCTGCTCGATGTGATCCCCCACCGGGATTTCGAGGACTATCGCATCGAGATACTTCTCTGGCTCGCGGCGATGGCGGCGCTGGGCGTCATGGGAGGGATGACCCTGCCGATCGCGCTCGCCGGCCTGTTCGCCGTCCTGCCCGATCTTGAGAATCTGCTCTGGAAGCTCGGACGGCTGCGCGACGATCAGAAGATCTTTCCCGGGCACAGGCCCGGGTGGCTGCGGCACGGCCGCGAGACGGGACGATCGAGCATCGTCCTGCAGATCGTTTTCACCGTCGTCGTCGTCGCCTTTCTGATCCGGAGGAGCTCATGAGGAAGACGCTTCTGATATGTCTCGCCGCCGCCCTGGCAGCGGCGGAGACGGGAAACGGCGCGCAAACCCCGTTGGGCTGGCGGATCCTCGCGGGCGACGAGACGGGAGTCACCGTCGAATTCCACGCGGCCCCGCCGGTCGTGCATCCCTCCGCGGACGGTTTCGCCGATATCTTCGTGCGCGGGTACACACGGGAGCGGGTCGAGGGGAGGCCGGTGCTGCCCGTCAGGAGGTTCCTCGTCGAGGTGCCCCGCGACCGCGCCGTCTCCCTGGAATCGGAGCAGAGTGCAATCACGACGGTCGAGGGCGCGGTCCCCCTCGTCTGGAAGCGGGATGGGGGGAGGGACGGCGCCGATAGCCGGGAGCTCCTCGATTCGGCCGCGCGCGGGGACCGGAGCGGCTTCGCCGATCTTGTCTCCGTCGAGACGATGCGCGGGCGCCGCGTGGCCCTGGTCGACGTGCGTCCCGTTCTCTGGGATCGATCGGCCCGTTCTCTTGTCCACGCAGGGAGGATCGTCGTGCGTCTCTCGTGGCGCCCGGCGGTCCGGCCCGAGCGGCCGGCGGCTCCGCGGCCCGAGGACCGGTTCATAATCGGCGCCGGCGCATGGTCGGCCGGCGCGGATCCGGACCGCGCTTCCCTGCGTCAGCGCTCACCCTTCGAGTTCGCCCTCTCGGACACGTGGCTGCGCCTCTCCGTGACGGGCGGGGGGCTCTATCGCGTCAGATACGAGGATCTCGTCCGCGCCGGGGTCGACCCGGGCTCGATCGATCCCGCGACGGTCCGCCTGTTCACCGGCGGTCCGCTCCAGCAGCCCGACAGCGTGGGCAACGGGGGTTCGTACGAGCAGGAATGGCGCCTGACGGAGCTCGCCGTCATCTACGACGGCTCGGACACCGGCGCGATGATGCCCGGCGAATCGTTCCTCTTCTACGGCGTCCCCGCGGCCGGCTGGCGCAACGCGATCGATCGGTCGGCGCGGGAAGACATGTGGTACAAGCACCGGTACGATACCGAGGCGGTCTGCTGGATGACGTGGGGCGGATCGTTCGCAGGGGCCCCGCTGCGGATGAGCGGGCGCGATGTCGCTCCGTCGGGCGATCCCGATCTCAACGTGACGACCTACCGGCACCGACTCCACGTGGAGTCCGACCTCCAGTACGATCCCGTCCACACGGACGATTTCTGGTACTGGCGGAGGCTGAACGCCGGCACGACCTATTTCACGCACGATTTCCAGTGCAGCGACGTGGCGGGGGGGGCCGGATCGGTGCGGACCGTCGGGTACGGCCCCGTGATCATCGGCAACGCCGTGGGCGAGGCGGACTGCGCGGTGAACGGCGAGCCGGCCGGACACATCGAATGGGTCGCCTATTCGTTCTACCGTCCAGACACCCTCGACGCGGCCCTCTCGTCGATCCGCAGCGGCGCGAACACCTTCACGCTGACGAAGCCGTCCGAGGACGTGATGTACGTCCAGTGGTACGAGATCGCGTACGACCGGTACCTGCGCAGCGACGGCGGGCGGCTCGACTTCTTCTCCCCGGCGGCGGCGGGTGCGGTCTCCTTCTCGATGGGCCGGTTCCCCGAGGCGGAGGATCTCGTCCTGATAGACGCCACCGACTGGACCGCGCCGGTGCTGCTGACCGGCTGGGCTGCGACCGTCGCCGGCGGATCGCTCGACGTCGAGTTCGAGGACGCCCTCGACG
>JAQVGR010000107.1 GCA_028696635.1 Candidatus Krumholzibacteriia bacterium
GGATGCCGGCCTTCGTGCGGGGGGGGCTCAGACCCGCGCCCTCGGCCGGAGCGCTCTACCCGCTCGATCTCTACCTCGTCGCCGGAACGGTCGAGGGACTCGAGCCGGGGATCTACTACTACTCGTCACAGGAGCACTCGCTGCACCTGCTGGCGAGGGGAGACATGCGCGAGGCCCTCATGGAAGCCTGCCTGGGACAGGAGTTCGTCGGCGGGGCGCCGGCCTCGATCGTCTGGTCGGCGGTCTTCGCGCGAAACACCGTCAAATACGGGGAGCGCGGCCGCGACCGGTACGTCTGCATGGACCTCGGGCACTCGGGGCAGAACGTCTACCTGCAGTGCGGCTCGCTGGGGCTGGGGACCTGCGCCGTCGGCGCCTTCGACGACGACGCCGTGCACGCGGCCGTCGGGATGACGGACGAAGAAGAGGCCCTGTACGTGATGCCGGTCGGGCGTCCCGCCGGGAAGCGGTAGGGCGGGGCGGCGCATGGTAATCCTCGATCATCCGTATCTCTCCGATCTGCTCGGCGGCACGCTTGAGCGGCTCGGCGCGCCGGTGCTGCGAAACGATTTCTCCGAAGAGGCGGCGCGGCGCTTTGGGCTCAATCTCGCCCCTCCGGACCGCTTCATCCGCGACGCCTCCGCGCTCGAACACCCCCGCATCTACACGAACTCGGAGAACGCGATCGGATGGATCGCGCGGCATCTCGGCCGCACGGCCCTTCCACGATCTATAGAGCCGCTCAAGAACAAGCTGCTCTTCCGGCGGATGCTCGAGAGCGAGCATCCCGGCTTCTTCTTCGCCGGTATAGACATCGAGGCGCTGAGGTTGCTCGATCCGCTGACGATCCCAGCGCCGTTCGTGGTGAAGCCCTCGGTCGGGTTCTTCAGCATGGCGGTGCGGCGCGTCGATACGCCGGAAGGGTGGCCCGCGGCGCTGGTGGCGATCGAGGGGGAGCTGGCACGTTTCGCCGGGATGTACCCCGGCGCGGTTTTCGATCCGGGGATGTTCATCATCGAACAGGCGATTCCGGGGGAGGAGTACGCCGTCGACGTCTACTACGACGCGGAGGGATCCCCGGTGATCGTCAACGTTCTGCATCACCTCTTCCGCTCGGGGGACGACGTGAGCGACACGACCTACGTCACCTCCCGGGCGATCGTCGAGCGGGGGATCAGGATGTTCACGCCGCAGCTCGCCCGCATCGGCGAGCTCGCCGGCCTGCGGAACTTTCCGATGCACATCGAGCTGCGCGTCGACGGCCGCGATGTCGTTCCGATCGAGGCGAACCCGATGCGCTTCGCCGGGTTCGGCGGGACGGACATCGCCTGGTTCGCCTGGGGGATCAACACCCACGAGCTGTTCCTCGCCGGAGCGCGCCCCGACTGGGAGGCGGCCTTCGCCGGCAGGGAGAACAAAGTCTACTCGATGTTCGTCGGATTCGTGCCGGAGGAGGTCGACCTCGGCGACGTCGAGCGCATCGATTACGACGGATTCCTTTCGAACTTTTCGAAGCCGCTCGAGCTGCGCCGGACCGACTGGCGCACGTGGCGCGTCTTCGCCTTCGTATTCTCCGAGACGGGACCGGATACCGCGGGCGAGATCGAGCGCAACCTCGCCATGGACCTCTCCCGGTACGTGATAATGCGATAACGAAGACGCCCCGCCCGGCGTGCCGGGCGGGGCGTCGAACGCGCGGGCTCTCCCGGATCATTCCTTCCCGGCGATCTCCTGTCCGTAGTTGCGCGGCGTATGGTCCTCGATCCAGGCGAGGATCGGCTCATAAGGCATCCTTGCATAGATTTCCCACTCTGTTATATGCTCCCCGCATCGCCAGGCATTCACCAGGAGGGTTGCCAGTGACACGCAGAACCTTCGCGCTGATACTCGCAGTCGCATACCTCCTCGCCACCGGGTGCGGCGGGGGAGGAGACGGCACCGAGATCGTGATATGGGAGCAGAAGGACCCGGAGGAGCAGACGGTGCTGAACCGCCAGCTCGATGAGTACATGGCAGGTCACCCCGGCATTAAGGTCTCGACGGCGCACTTCGAGACCGACCTCCTTCACTCCCAGTTCCAGACCGCCACGCTCGCCGGCGGCGGCCCCGACCTCGTCTATGGCCCGAGCGACAAGATCGGGCCGTACTCGGTCATGGCGCTGATCCGCCCGCTCGAGGAGATCTACGACGAGGAGTTCTTCGCGCAGTACGAGCCGGCATCGCTCGCGACCCTCGACGGCCGCGTCTACGCCGTCCCCGACCAGATCGGCAACCACCTGATGCTGATCTACAACAGGGCCCTGGTGGGGCGCGAGCCGGCAGACAGCGAGGACTGGCTCGCGATGATGAAGGAGCTGACCGTCGACGAGAACGGCGACGGCCTTCCCGAGCGGTACGGTCTGGTCTTCAATGCGGTCGAGCCGTTCTGGCTGGTCCCGTTCCTCGGCGGGTTCGGCGGCTGGGTGATGGACGACCGGGACCGCCCGAGCCTCGACACGCCGGAGATGGCCGCGGCGCTGCGGTTCATGTCGGACCTGCGCAACGTGCACAAGGTGATCCCGAAGGAGTGCACCTACGAGCTCAGCGATACGATGTTCAAGCGCGGCCAGGCGGCGTTTCTCATCAACGGCCCCTGGTCGCTGAAGGCCTACCTCGCCGCCGGAGTCGATATCGGTGTGATGCCGATCCCCCGGATCGCCGCCACGGGGCTCTGGCCGACACCGATGGTGTCGAGCAAGGGGTACTCGATCAGCGTCAACGTGAAGGAGGAGAAGCTCCCCGCCGTGAAGGAGCTGCTCGCCTATCTCACCTCAGAACGGGTCCAGCGCGAGATCGTCGCGGAGCTGCTGATACTGCCCGCCCTCTCGCTGCTCTACCGCGACGAGGCGCTCGTCTCCGACCCGGTCCTCGGCGGCTCGATGGAGCAGGCGCGCCGCGGCCGCCGGATGCCCGATGTCCCCGAGATGCGGGCGGTCTGGGACGCGATGCGCCCCTCGTACCAGAGCGCGATGAGCGGGCGGCTCGCTCCGGCGCAGGCTGCGGCCGAGATGCAGGAGACGGCCGTGCGCAAGATCGAGGAGATGCGGCGGTAGGTCAAGAGCCCTCGATCGCTCCATCTAGAAGACCGATCCGGTCGCTCAATCTGCAAGATATTGCGGCGGGGTGGCGGATGACACCCCCGCCGCGGCCATCGCGCTCTCGACGACCCGCGTAACGTTCTGCTTTATAATCGATTATGGTGTATCAGCATTGCGCGGCGAAGGCTCCACTCTGGCATGCATGATGCACTGATATGCGGTTTCATGAGCGCCTCTTCGCCGAATATCGCCTCCGGGGCGGCCCGCAAGGGCGCCGGGGCCGATCCGCGCCGCCTCGAGAAGGCGCGCGCGATCGTCGTATCGCTGTCGAAGTATATAGGGTCTAAGACGATCTACGCCGATAACAGCCCTGTGGTGGAAAAGTTCGGCAACGCCTTCCGCGAGGCGCTCCGCGAGTTCTTCCGGGACGAGAAGGAGCTCTCGCTCTCCGTAGAGCAGTATCAGCTCAAGTGGCGCGGCGAGGCCGTCTACGACAACAGGGAGAAGAAGGAGAGCATCGCCTTTCTCCTGTTCAAGGACGGCGTCGGCGAGATCACCCTCCAGGATGCCGCGAGTCCCGAGGAGCTCGACCGGTTCGTGGATCTCGTCAGGGCCGAGATCTCCTCCTCCTCGCAGGACCACGACATCGTCGACAGGCTGTGGCAGGCGGATTTCACGCACATTTCCTACCGCGTCTTCGACGAGGCCGCCGACGGGAAGCCCGGCGAGGGAGCGGGGAGGGACGGCGGATCGGGCGAGCAGCGCCTGAGCGTCAACGATCATCCGGACCTGACGAAGGGTGGTGGCTCCCGGACGCCGGATCAGCCTGACAGACAGCTGGGGCAGCATCTGCGGCGCATCGTCGATCGCGAGAATCCCGGCGCGACGGCGCGCGAGAAGGAGCTGCACCTTCAGCGGCTGCTCGAGAGGCTTTTCCTGGCGGGGGACGAGGAGCTCGATCCGTGGAGGAGCGACTTCTGCGGGCGCGCCGGCGGAGACAAGCTGCTCCGGCTCCTCGGCAGCCTGCTCGATTTCACCCGACCGGAGGCGACCGCGGAGGCGGACGACGTTCTACAGATCATCGAGCGCCTGGTCCGATACATCGCATCGGAGGCGCACATCCCGACGCTGTTCGCCGTTCTCGAGATCCAGAAGCGGCTCGAGGAAGAGGGCGAGCGCGCAGAGGGGTTCGAGGCGCTGCCGCAGCGGATCAGGCACGAGCTGACCAACGCCGCCTTCCTGCTCTCGCTGGGGCGCAAGGCCGGCAGGTCGCGAACAGATGCGCCGAGGATCCTCGAGTATCTCGGGCGGCTCGGCGACAACGCCGTCCCGGCCCTGCGGGAGATCCTCGCCCACTCCGGAGACAGCGCGGTTCATGAGCAGACCTGCGATCTCCTCTTCTCGATCGCCCGCGACTACATCATGCCGATCATCGAGGATCTCGATCTCGAAAACCAGCTCGAGGCGCAGGACGCGGTCCGACTTCTGAGCCTGCGCGGCGCCGAAGATGTGCCCCCGATCATGGAAACAATCGTCTCATCCCCAGACGCGAGGATCCGGCGTCACGCGATCGGCTACCTCGCGAGGAGGACCGGCGGCGACGACGCGGCGGCGCTGCTCTGCAGGCTTCTCGGTGACGACGATGCCGGCGTCCGCATCGAAGCCGTCGCGGCCGTGGAGGATCTGCGGCACCCGTCGATCGTCGCAGCGGTCACGGCCGGGTGCTTCGAGCAGGACATCGCCGCGCGAAGCATGGAGGAGCTCGAGCGTCTCTTCCGGGCGGTCGGGAAACTCGACGGGGAAAGCGTTCTGCCCCGCGTCGGCCAGATGGCGTCGGAGCGTTGTTTCCTTTCGATCAACCGCGCGCGGGCGAGGAGGAGCAAGCTGCTCGCCGTCACCGCGCTGAGGCACATCCCCGGCCCGGAGGCGCTCGCCATGCTGAACGGCCTCGCCCGCGACGGCCACGCCCTCGTCAGGCGCAAGGCGCTGCATGCGCTGAGCACGAGCGACGGCCGGGACGGGCCGAGCGAACCGGAGTTTGCGGCGGCCGCGGAAGGCGGGGAGGAATCATGACGAACCCCCGAAGCGACCCGCGCGAGCGGCCGTCCGCGGAGACGGCGGAGCCCTTCGAGCAAGCCGAGCCGGGCTCCGGCGGCCTCGTCGAGCGTCTGGGGCCGCTCTTCGCTCACTACCTCTTCAGCGCCGGCAGGACGGTGCAGATCCACGACCTCGGCAACGACGCCGCGCAGGCGGCGCTGTCCCGGCTCGGGGAGGCGCTGCGCGAGCTCGGAGAGTCGGAGGGGCGGGTGACGGTGACGATAGCGGCCGACCTGCTCTCGATCAACGACGTCAGGGTCGTCGTCGACTCTCAGAGCATGGGGCCGGTGCTCTACCTGATCGACGAGATGAAGAGGCGCAAGGTCGAGGAGATCGATTTCACGCCGGAGATCGAGACCCCGGAGCTCGGATCGTTCCTGCGCCAGTTCTTCATGGAGCCGTCGGAGGAGGATGTCTACGGCGATCTCGAGCGCAGGCTCGCCGAGGCCGGCGTCGTCAACGTCAGGCTCACCGAGTGGATAGAGCGTGTCAAATACCTGCGGGACGTGAAGGTCGACAGGAAGGAGATCCGAGAGGAAAGCAACAAGGCGATGTCCCGCGCGGTGATGTTCATGGGCGAGGTCGTCAGGGCGATCGAGCAGCGCCGTCCCGTGCAGCTGCCGAAGGCGAACAGGATCGCGCAGCAGATGGCCGACATCATCAAGATGGATGAGAGCATTCTCGTCGGGCTGGCGAGCATCAAGGACTACGACGAGTACACCTTTTCCCATTCGGTCAACGTCAGCGTCCTATCGATGCTGATCGCCGACCGTATGGGACTGTGCAAGAGCGACGTCGCCCAGATCGGCGTCGCGGCGCTGTTCCACGACGTCGGCAAGACGCATATCCCCCAGGAAGTGCTCAACAAGCCCGGCGCCCTGACAGGCGGGGAATGGCGCCTGATGGAGCGCCACCCGATGCTCGGCGTGATAGAGCTCTCCCGGGTGCGCTCGCTGCGGGCGGTCGCCGATCCGCTGTTCGTCTCCCTCCAGCATCATCTGCTGTTCGACGGCCGGGGATATCCGGTGAAGCCGGGGAAGTGGGAGGTCCACCCGTTCGTCCCGATGGTCACCGTAGCGGACGTGTACGACGCGATGACAACCACGCGAGTCTATCGGGAACGCACACTGCGGCCCGACGGCGCGCTGCC
>JAQVGR010000108.1 GCA_028696635.1 Candidatus Krumholzibacteriia bacterium
GCGCGGCGACGGTCGAGGGTGCGGCGCTCGCCTGGCTCCTCGCTCATCCCGCCGGGATCGTCCCCGTGATCGGCACGGGAAGGCTCGAGCGGATCGAGCAGGCGGTCGAATCGCTGAGGATAGATCTGTCCCGCGAGGACTGGTTCAGGGTCTGGACCGCCTCGCAGGGGCGCGACGTCCCCTGAACTCGGGGAATCCCCCCGAGGCCCCGCCGCGGACCGCCCTAGTCCGAGAAATCCCCCGCGGCCCCCTTGTCCGTCGAGAGCGACTTCGCCCGCTCGACGATCTTCTCCTTCGTCCATTCGCCCGGGTCCTCGATCCGCGAGGCCTTGGGACCGGGATCGTGCGAGCCTGCCTCGAGGATCGCCTCGATCGCGAGCGGCGCGGTGTCCTTCGCGTTGAAGACCGAGACGAGGAGGTTGTAGACGAACTCCTCGACCGCCCCGGCCATCCGCTCCCTGACCTCCCTCGACTGCCCCATGATCCGGTTCTCGAAGGGGAGGTTGAGCTTCTTGTAATCGCCCCCCCTGACCCCCTTCTCCTTCGCGTAGGCGGTCATCTCCTCCCTGAGCTCCTCGGAGAGGCCGCGCCCCCGCACCTTGATGAAGTTCCCCCCCCCGTCGAGGATCGCGTTCCCGTAGTCGTTGACCTTGCCCCCCCAGGAGACGAACTGAAGCGCCGTCGCCACGTTCGCCTTGGTCGTGCGCGTCTTTGCCGCGATCGCCCGCAGCCGCTCGGAGCTGTTCCCCGAGGTGCCGTGCTGCGCGCCTGAGAGCCCGTACCTCTCTATCGCGCCGTGGATCTCGGCGGTGAGCTCGACCTGTATCCCCGAGTCGCTCGCCTCGATCCCGTGGGTCGTCCCGTTGTTCAGGGCGATCCAGTCGGGGAAGACGCCGTGCGCGTTGAGCCCCCGCACGAGGAAGAGCGCCTCCTCCGGGGTCGAGAGCCCCTCCTTCCCCTTGATCTCCCCCACCTCTGTCTCGAGGCCGGCCCACGTGGGTACGAGCGGGTTGAGCTCAAGGCTGGCGAGCAGGTTCCGGTCGTCGGGAAGGTGGGAGGCGTCGATCGCGATCGAGGTGATCCCCGCGTCGAAGAGCGAGGGGATCTCCGTCCTCGCCGTCTCGATGTCTTTCTCCCCCTTGATCCCGTAGTGGTCGGCGTGGACGGCGACCGGCACGGTGACGCCGAGGCGGTTGCAGAGCGAGTCGACGATCATCGCCATATTCCACAGGTTCACCGCGCAGTACGCCTTGGCGCCCCCCTCGGACTTGGCGATCTCGACGATCACGGCGGCGTTCGCCCGCTGGGCGGCGCGCAGCACCCCCTCGATCACGAGGCGGCTGCGGCCGTTGGCGGCGATCGTCATCGCCCCTCCCTTGGCGAGCATCGCCCTGTCTATGTACCTGCCGCTCACCAGCAGGGCCTTCGAGTTGGGAAAGAGCCCCGCGACGTTCGGCGGGCGGCCGACCTTGACCGCCTTCTCGAAATCAGACTTCCTGGTCCCGGACATGCAGCACCCTCCTTGTATCGATTACGCCCGGACAGGCCCGTCACGGGCCCGGTGCGGTGCTTCTCCTAGCCGCGGAGCAGACGCATCGCGACGTTCTTGACGAGGTTCCCGTCGACGGCCCCCTTGTGGCGGCTCATAATCGCCCCCATCACCTTCCCTATGTCGGCGGGGCCGAGGGCGCCGGTTTCGACGATGATGCTGCGCACGGCCGCCTCTATCGCCGCCTCGTCCATCTGGGCGGGCAGGTAGGCCGTGACGATCTCGAGCTCGGCGCGCTCCTTCGAGGCAAGGTCCTCCCTGCCGGCGTTCTCGTACTCGCGTATCGACTCCTTGCGCCGGCGCGCGCTCGAGGAGAGGATCGCGATCTCGCGCTCGACGGAGAGCTCCCCCTCGTCGATCTGCGCCCCCTTGAGCTCGCTCAGGAGCATCCGCAGGGTATCGAGCCGCAGACGGTCGCCCGCCTTCATCGCGATCTTGATGTCCCCCTGTATCCGCTTCGCCAGGACGTTCTCTTCCATGGTCCCTCCCGATCAATGACGGTCCGGCTCGAGCCCCGAGAGCCTGCGGGCCCGGTCGACCGAGATCGTGAAATAATCCCTCGAGAATCCCTTGTAGACGCGCCGCCCGTCCTCCCGCTCGTCGAACTCCAGCATTCCGTGGTCGGCGTCGGGGAAGACGATCAGCTCGTACGGCTTCCCCGCGGCGATCAGGCGCCGGAGGGTCTCAATCGTCTTCCCGTTGGGGGCCTCGCGGTCCCTGCCCGCTATCATCCAGACCATCGGGATGTCGAGCGACTCGAGGAGCGCCTGCGAGTCGTAATGCCACGAGAGGTCAGGGGGGGCCATCATCGGGCCGATCAGCCTAACCAGCCAGCGGGGGTACTTCAGGAGCTCGCCCACGGGCGACCCCTTGAACTTCTTCATCCACGGCTCGCCGCCGTACCTTTTCCTGAGAACGCTCCACCGCTCCCAGCCGTCCCTGAACCCGCCGGCGACGATTTCGACGGCGGCCACGGTCAGCGTGTCGGCCTTCGCGAGGTCCTCTCCGGCGACCCCGCGCCCGCGCAGCAGGTCGAGAGTCTCCATGCGAGCCTCGTAGGCGGGTGATTCGATCATCCCGTAGTTGACGATGACCCATCTGGCGAGCGGCGTTCTGGAGGCGGCGAGCGGACCGACCCAGCCCCCCTGGCTGAATCCCGATATCCCGATCATGCCGCCGTCAATCTCCGGCCGCGAGGCGAGGAACTCGACCGCAGCGGCGACGTCCCCGGCGAGCAGATCGAAGTCCATCGTGTACTCGCCTTCCGACCTCCCCGTGCCGCGCTTGTCGAAGGTCAGAGAGGCGATCCCGTGCTGCGAGAGGAAATCGCCGAAGGCGAGAAACTCGACCGCCGGATCCTTCCCCGAGCCGTGGGCGAAGACGACCCCCGGATGAGGGCCGGGCCCCGGGGGTAGATCTATCACGCCGAAGAGCTCCACGTCGCCGCTCGTGAATCTCACCTGCTCCTCGCGGGTGACCCGCTCGAGCGTCACCGCCGGCCCGTCCCTGAAGCTCCACAGGGCGCTATCGGCGATCCCGCCGGGACCGAGAGAAAACTCGACGGTCACCTCGACCGGCTCCCCGGCCGAGAAGCCCGGACCGGCGACGAACCGCAGGCCGCCCGCCGGGTGGAGCCGCCCGCTCTCGCCGGTCTCGTAGATCCGGTAGCGGAGCGTCCCTTCCGAGCTCCCCCGGATGCCGACCAGCCGCCCGTCGGGGAAACGGTAGGCCCCCATCAGGTGCAGCGGCGGCTCCGAGCCGCAGCCGGCGACGGCGAGGGCGCAAACCGCCAGAGCAGGAAACACGGCCTCACGGACCGCCTGCCATCGGAGCGTCGCGCTCTGTTTCATCGGTCTCACTCTCTTTCGGATCCGCGGGCCCGATCGCCGCGCCGGAACGGAGCCATGCTACGCCGTACCTGCGAGGCTGTCAACTGCGGGCTGTTCTTTCGAGGCGGCCCCGCGGCATATTGACGCGTGCCCGCGCTTCGTATATAAAGATCCGTATCGCAAGGAGCCGGAGAATGACCGTCGCAAGACCGCAGTACACCAGAAAACCGCTCAGTCCGTGGCGGAAGGCCCTCCACGAGGTGATCTTCGAGGCGGATACCCCCGCGGGGAGATGGTTCGACATCATCCTGATCGCCACCATCCTGTGCAGCGTCGCCGTGGTGATGCTCGAGAGCATCGCCTCCATGCGCGAGGGTCACGGTGGGCTGCTGCGCGCCCTCGAATGGATCTTCACCATACTCTTTTCGATAGAGTATCTCATCCGCCTCCTCTGCGTCGGCCGGCCGGTCCGCTACGCGACGAGCTTCTTCGGGGTCGTCGACCTGCTGGCGGTGGCCCCCACCTATCTGAGCCTGCTCCTGCCGGGGAGCCAGTACCTGATGGTCATACGGATCCTGCGGGTGCTGCGGATCTTCCGGGTGCTCAAGCTCGTGCAGTACGTCGCCGAGGCCAGGGTGCTGACCGAGGCGCTGCGTGCGAGCCACAGAAAGATAACGGTGTTCCTGTTCATGGTCCTGACATCGGTCGTTATCCTCGGATCGCTGATATACCTTATCGAGGACGAGAGCAGCGGATTCACCAGCATACCCCGGAGCATCTACTGGGCCATCGTGACCCTGACCACGGTCGGGTACGGCGACATCTCCCCGCAGACCGCTCTCGGACAAGGTCTGGCTTCGCTAATCATGATCCTCGGTTTCTCGATAATCGCCATCCCTACGGGGATCATGAGCATGGAGATCGCCCGCGCGGCGACCAGGCCGGTCTCGACGCAGGCCTGCCCCGAGTGCGGCGCCGAGGGCCACGACACGGACGCGCGCTTCTGCAAGCGCTGCGGGGCGAGGCTCTGAGGGCGGGACGCCGGTCGCCGGGTATACGATCTGCGCTCGCAGCGGAACCGATCACAGTATCGCCACGCCGGAGCGGTGATCCCGAAACGACGTCCTTTTTTTGGGACACTTTCTCGTCTCTCCAGGTCAGATCGCATCCTCGTAAAAACATTACATGAATCCTAATACATCATGTATTATAATAAGTTATGCATTCTAATACAGACCGGCACGGCATATGCCTTTGCATACAGCCGGACACCGATGAAGGTGGCCGCAACAGGAGGTGCGAGATGAGAACAAAGCGAATGGATCTGCTGGTTCTCGTCGCCATGATCTTCGCAGCCGGGGCCCTTATCGCGACGGACGTCGCCGCCGAGGTGCGGTTCGACGCGACGGTGCGCACGCCCGTGATGAGCATACGCATCGGGAACGCGTATGTCGGGTACCGGCCGGTCGGACGGATCAGGCCCCTCCCCGTCCGCGGCCCGATCCGTCGCGCGGTCAGGTTCGACATACAGGTAGCGCATCGCCTGGCCTGGTACACCGGGATGCCCCAGGGGGAGCTCCTCAAGTACCGGCGATACGGGTACAGCTGGCACGAGATCGGCCAGTGGCTCTCCGTCCCCGGCCGGGTCGTGCGGGCAGCGATGAGCGAGCGCGGCTGGAACCGCTTCCTCCACGAGGGAGGGTACCACGCCGGTTACTTCGGCGATCGCGGGCGCGACCGGAACAAGCGCGACAGGCATGACAGACACGGACGCGGCGGGGACCGCGACGACTACGGATACGGCAGATAACGAGGAGGCCGACCAAGCAGCCTCACGGGCGGGGGGCCGGGAGAGATCCTGGCCCCTTCGCGTATATGGGCGGCGCAGCGAATCTTTCCTGTCATGCCTGTCGACGATTTATAATATTTACCGGGAAACCGAATTCTCCTTTCGCCGCCGCGGATATGCCGGCGCATCGGACAGGGAGTGACCCATGCGACATTCATCCCGGGTATCATACGCGTTCCTGCTGTTCACCTCTCTGCTGCTTCCTGTCATCCCGCCGGCGGCCTGCGCAGCGGGCAACGACAACAATATCGAGTGGAACGGGATCTCGCATGTCTCCTGGCAGGACCGGCGCCCGCTCTGTCCGGTCATGAACGGGGGGTTCGCAGTCAGGTTCCAGGCCTACCGCACAGACCTGACCTCCGCCCGCATCTTTCTCGCCGACGGGGGCTCGACCTCGTGGATCGCCGCCTCCGTGGCCGGACAGCGCGGCGCCTACGACATCTGGCAGGCCCAGATCCCCCCGACCCTCTCGGACACGATCTCGTACTGGATCGAGATGACCGACGGGACAGACACCGACTACCTCAGCGTCTCGGGGATGCTCGAGGGGGTCCCGTCCGACGGCGGATGGGTTCTCGACTTCTCCACGCTCTCGCACGCCCCGGTCGGTGCGACGCTGTGCGCCGGCGGGGCAGTCTTCAGGGTCTGGGCCCCGGGTGCGAGCCAGTGCTACGCCCGCGGCGATTTCAACGGGTGGGACCTCTCCGTCCCGATGGCGAGGGTCGGCGAGGATTTCATCGCTTTCGCCCCCGGCGCCGCGGCGGGGGACGAGTACAAGTACTACTTCAACCCCGGCGGGATCTGGAAGAGCGACGCGCGCTCGCGCGCCTTCAACGCCGGGAACTACAACAACAGCGTCATAGAGGACCCGTTCGGGTACGAATGGGGAGCAGTCGATTTCGCGATCCCGCCGATCGACGAGGCGATCGTCTACCAGCTGCACGTCGGACAGGTCGCCGGACGCAACGAGCCGTACGGCGCGGCTCCCCACCCGTCGCGGTACATCGACGTGGCGGCGCGGGCGGGCCACCTCGCCGAGCTCGGGGTCAACGCCGTCATGATCAACCCCGTCACCGAGTTCCCCGGCGATCTCTCA
>JAQVGR010000109.1 GCA_028696635.1 Candidatus Krumholzibacteriia bacterium
GTCTCCGTGCCCGAAACGGCTTCGCCGGGCTGATGGAGACCGTCGGCCGCGACGGCCGGCGTCCCCGGTTCCTGCTGCAGGAGCTCAGCCATCGGTGCGCACCATCCGTGATCTGAGGGCGAACACGGCCCACCCCGCCGCCGCGGCGGCGGCGATGACGAGGCCGCGCGCGGGCAGCGAGTGGCCGAGTCGCCCGACAAGCAGGAACGCGGCCGTCAGCGCGAGGGCCGCGACGAGGCCCGGCGCCGACGGGGCCGGCGCCCTGCGCGGCGGCAGGTCGTCGGCATAGACGTAGAGGCTCTCTCCCATCACGAGGGCCCTGCGCTTCTTCCCCCCCGCGCGGTAGAGGAGGCGGTAGAGCGGCAGGTGCAGCACACGCAGGACTCCCGGCGCGTCGGCATCGGCGGGATCGAACGGCACGATCTTCTCGCCGCCGGCGAGAGAGTCGTCGAAGAACCGGTAGTCCCCTGCGGGAGGTGCGGGGATCGGCCCGGTCCCGGACGGGGCCCCGCGGCAGGGAGAGGCAACCGGATCCCCCTTCTCGTTCTCGATCATGAGGAACGGCACGTACGAGAACTCTACGCGGATCTCGCCGGGTGCCGCCCTCCCCGCGATCGACAGGTGCGAACGGAGCGCGTCCGCCGCCAGGCGGTCGTTGCGCTCGTGCGGCAGGATCAGGCGCTCGGGGCCCGTGCGCTCCTCTAACGCGAGGGCGGAGCCGCAGAACGAGCAGAAGAGCATCTTCTGCCCGGGGAGGATCTCGTTTTCGCCTCCGCAGAGGCTGCATGAGACACGCATGATCAGTCGTCGTTCGTCTGCTTGCCGCAACCGGTGCAGTATTTCGTCCCCTGGGGGAGCGTCTTGCCGCACTGGCGGCAGGTCACGAAGGCGTCGAGGCCGCGCCCGCAGTTGGGGCAGTACCGTGCGCCGGCGGCCGCCTGGGTGCCGCACGAGGAGCAGACGCTGGTCGCGGCGAACTCGGCTCCGCAGCTTCCGCAGTAGCGCGCCCCCGGCTCGGACTCGGCCCGGCACTGCGGGCAGCGCAGCGCCGGCAGAACGGCTGTCGCCGGGCCCTGCTGCATCCCCTGAGCGAGCATCCCGGGGATCATCATGCCGAGCCCCGCCCCGACACCGACCCCCATGCCGCCGGCCGCCGCCGCGCCGGCTCCGCCGGCTCCGCCGGCCGCCGCCGCGTCGCCCATCGCCTTGGCGGCCTTGAACTTGAAGAACCGGTCGAGGTTGCCCACCGCCTCGAGGCCGCTTCGCTCGTCTATCATCTTCTGAACTTCGGGCGGGGGCGTTATCGCGTTGATGAAGAAGTCGGTCAGTTCCATGCCGTACTTGGAGAAGTCGCCGACGAGCCGCTCCCTGATCTCGACGGCGAGCTCGTCGTACTGCCGCGGGAGCTCGAAGATCGTGTCCAGTTTCTCGCCGAAGAGGTCGTTGATACGCGCGGTGACGACGTCGCGCAGGTAGTCGCCTATCATCTCGCTCGTGTAGACCCCCTGCGTCCCGACCACCATGTTGATGAACCCGACCGGGTCGGCGATATGGAAGGTGTACAGGCCGAAGGCGCGCAGGCGGACGATGCCGAGCCGGCTGTCGCGGAAGGCGACGGGGTCCTTCGTCCCCCACTTCTGGTTGATGAAGGTCTTCATGTTGACGAAGTAGACCTCGGCCCGGAACGGGCTCTTGAACCCCCAGGGAAGGGCGAGGGCCTTGGTGAGGATCGGGAGGTTCTTCGTCGTGAGCGTATGGCGCCCCGCCGCGAAGAGGTCGAGCCCCTTGCCGTCCTTGAAGAAGACGCAGTTCTGGTTGTCGCGCACGATCAGCTGCGCCCCCATCTTTATCTCGGCCGAGCCCTCGGGGGGGATGCGGTGGACGATCTCCATCCCCGTGTGGTCGAACCACTCGAGCACTTCCAT
Source organism: Candidatus Krumholzibacteriia bacterium (assembly GCA_028696635.1). GTDB lineage: Bacteria > Krumholzibacteriota > Krumholzibacteriia > Krumholzibacteriales > Krumholzibacteriaceae > JAQVGR01. The sequence continues at coordinate 1,926 of JAQVGR010000109.1, forward strand.
GAACTGTGACATACGCGCCTCCTCGCTGCCCGGCAGCGGAACTGTCAAACGGTACGTAGTTGGTGTCGCGTCTGTGCGCACCGCGCCATGAGGAGACTCGTGCAAACAGGGTGCCAAAATGAAACTTCGCCGCGCCGAAGGGCGTATGAGGATACGACGGGGACGCCGGGGGAGGAGGAGAGGGGCGCAGAATTGTCTTGCCAAGCCCCGGATTTTCGTCCCAGAATCCCCGGGAACGGTCCTTGCAAGGAAGGGCCGAGACCCGGCTGCGGGGGTCTTTGGACCTCCCGGCGGCCGGAAACCGTGCAACATGTGCTCGACGACCATACGGCAGGGCTGAAATTACACATGCTGCGGGGGAGGTGATGCGAATGCAGTCTGCCCGCGAAGGGCATCGGGCGTGAGAGTCGTGGAATCGATATATCGCTCTTAAACACGGGAGAATCTGTAATGAAGCGCTTTGCACTTGTCATGTTCGTTGTCATGGCCTTCGCCGCCTCGGCCTCGGCCCAGACGATGATGGCCGGCCTCAAGGGCGGTCTCAACATCGCCAAGATGACCGGCGACGATGTCCCCGACGACGCCTCCTGGCTCTACGGCGGCGCCGGCGGCGGGTACTTCACCTACAAGTTCAGCGACATGTTCGCCATCCAGCCCGAGGTCCTCTTCATGATGAAGGGCTTCAGCATGGATGTCGAGGACGAGACCTACAAGATGAAGCTCAACTACATCGACATCCCCGTCCTGCTGAAGGTCTGCATCCCGACCGAAGGGAGCGTAAAGCCGTCGATCTTCGCCGGCCCCTACCTCGGCCTGCTCCTGAGCGCCAAGGCCGATGACGAGGACGTCAAGGATTACACCAAGTCGATGGACTACGGCGTTGTCTTCGGCGGCGGGATCAACTACATGCTCGCCGAGGATCAGGGGTACATCTCCCTCGACGCGCGCTACGGGATGGGCCTGACGACCGTCGACGACTCGGACGATGAGCGCGACGGCAAGAACATGGGCATCACGATCATGGTAGGATACGGCAAGTCGTTCTAGCAGGCGCGAATCGTTTCGACTGCGCGAGGCGGGGCGCCCGATGCGGCGCCCCGCTTTTTCATTGCAATTCCGGCTGTTCCGCGGCACCCTGTTCGGGAAATCAGCCGTCACGGGGCGGGAGAGTGCGCCGGGCAGTCCGGCCGACGCCCCATGGGAGCGCCGCGGCGGCAGGCGCCGGGGCGCACACGCGAGGGAGGTTCCCGATGAAGCGTCTCTGTCTCGCAACGATCCTCGTCCTGGTCCTCGCCGGCGCGGCCGCCGCGGCGGGTGTCGGATTCGGCGTCAAGGGGGGGCTCAACATGGCCAACCTGCACGGCACCGACGCCGAGAACCTCGACTGGAAGCCCGGCTTCGCCGCCGGCGCCTTCGCCGAGATCGCCCTCACTCCGGTCGTCTCGCTCCAGCCCGAGGTCCTCTATGTGATGAACGGCGCCTCGGAAAGTTTCCTGGGGATCGAGATAGACTTCAACCTGGACTACATCCAGGTCCCCGTCCTCGTGAAGTTCGACCTTCCCGTGGCGGGCACGATAGTGCCGACCCTCTACGCGGGTCCGTACGTCGGATTCCTCATGGGCGCCGAGGTCGAAGCGTCGTACCAGGGCGAGAGCGAATCGATGGACGTGAAGGACTACACGAAGTCGATGGACTACGGGCTCTCGTTCGGCGCTGCGATCGACGTCAACCTCGCCGCCGCCACGCTGATCTTCGAGGGCCGGTACAACTACGGCCTGACGACGATCGACGACGGCTGGGCTGAGGCGCTCGAGGAGGAAAACGTCGAGCTCGACATCAAGAACCACTCGATCATGTTCATGGTCGGCGTGGGCTTCTAGCGCGCGGGCGGCCCGTGCGGGAGGGAACAGGCGATGCTGCCGCCGCTGCCCGCCGCGATAGTACGGCACGTCATCTACCCGGTCTACCGGGGGATGAGATCGGACCGCGTGCTCGACATCCTCGACCGGCTCGAGCTGTCCGCCTGGCGGAGCCCCGGGGAGATCGAAGACGAGGCGTGGCGCTCGCTTGCGCAGCTGCTCTCGTACGCCGCCGCCCAGGTGCCCTATTACCGCGACCTTTTCAGCGAGACGGGGATCGATCCGGCGCGGATCGAGAGCGGCCGGGATCTGCTTTCCATCCCCCTGCTCGACCGCGATACGGTGCGCAGGCAGCGCAAGCGTCTTGTCACGCTCGATCCGGTGCGCAGGGGGCATCGGATGCGGACTCGGGGGACCGCGGGCGAGCCGCTCGATCTGTGGATCGACGAGTCGGATCTCCCCCTGCGCCGGGCCAACATCCTGCGGGGATACCGTTGGGCGGGGTTCGATATCGGCGAGCCGGTCGCCGTGCTCCCGGAAGGGGGGCCGCCGGAGAGCGGAGGCATGGGGAGGCGGGAACGCTGGAAGAACCGCTTCAACAACGTCCTCGTGCTCCCTGCCGGGGAAGACGCAGAGGGGTCTGTCGAAGCGGCGGCACGGGCCGTCTCCTCCTGGGGGCCGGCGCTCGTGGCGGGGCCGGTCGTGGCGCTCGAGGCCCTGGCCGCCGCGCTCGGGGAAAAGGGCGCCGCTCGCCGGCTCGGAGCGGTCGTGTCGTACGGCGAGACCATGACCCGCGGGCGCCGCGAGACGATCGAGAAGGGGTTCGGCGTTCCGCTCTTCGACCGATATCAGATGCGGGAGTTTTCGGCGATCGCGATGGAATGTCCTGAGCACCGCGGACTGCACATCTTCTCGGATCTGTTCCATGTCGAGGTGCTCCGCGACGACGGAAGCCCTGCCGCGCCGGGAGAGTCGGGCGAGATCGTCGTGACCGGTCTCACCGGGCGGTACATGCCGTTGATCAGGTACCGGACGGGGGACCGCGCCGTCCCTTCCGCGGAGGCGTGCCCATGCGGGCGGGGGTTCCCGCTGCTCGAGCGCATCGAGGGGCGGCGCGCCGCCGGCCCCGGGAGGAAGGAGGCCGCCAGGCCGGCCGCCGGCGCCGGGGGGCGCGCAACCGAGCGGCTCGTCGTCAAATCGAAGATCCACAAGGCCCATGTCACTGCCGGGGCGCCGGACGACATCGACTGCCTGCGGATCGACGCAAAGCTGCTCGAGCTCGGCGACATCGCGGCGTGCGAGCGGATACTGATAGTCAACGCGACCAACGGGGCCCGGCTCGAGACTATCGCGCTGGAGGCCCCGGGAGGGAGCGGGACGATCGGCGCCGGCGGCGCCGTGGCCGGGATGTGCCGCCCCGGCGACGAGATCGGCGTGATGGCGTTCACCTGGTCGGACGGATCCCCGGGAAGCTTCAGCAACATCCTCGTGGACGGCGAAAACCGCTTCGTCCGCTTCCTCACCGAGAAGGCGGGGGAGATGCTCTGACGGGGTTGTGCGCCTGCGGCGGGTTTGCTATATTGGCCGTGGGCCGGCCGCAGGAGACGCCGGCCGGGATGCGGAGATGAAGCGACTCTTTCTCAAATCGATGATCCTCAAGGCGACCGTCACGCTGGCCGACCTGCGCTACGTGGGGAGTATCACGATAGACGAGGACCTGATCGAGCGGGCGGGCCTGAGCGAGCACGAGAACGTCCATGTCGTCGACCGCACAAACGGCAACCGCCTGCAGACCTATGTGATCGTGGGCGAGCGCGGGAGCGGGGTCATCGGGATCAACGGCGCCGCGGCCCACCTGGTCAGCGAGGGGGATGTGGTCGATATCATGGCGTTCGGCTGGTCCGCCGGAGCGCCCTGCCCCCTGATCGTCGAGGTGGACGGCCGCAACCGGTTCGAACGGTTCGCCGGCGAAGTCTGACGTTCCCTCAGCCACAGCCAGATCGGTGTGCGATCCGCGCCGCCCTGCGGCGGCTATCCGGCAGGTATGAAGCGATGCTCACCCGCACCGTGCGACTCTTCTCCCTTCGCGGGATACCGGTCCGCATCCATGCCTCCTGGATTATCGTGCTCGTGCTCGTCACGTGGTCGTTCGCCACGGGATTCTATCCGGAGAGCTACGCGGGCACCTTCTCCGACGCGGGGCTCTGGCTCGTCTCGGCGCTGACCGCGCTGCTGCTGTTCGTCTCCATACTCCTGCACGAGCTGAGCCACTCGCTCGTCGCCCGCCGGAACGGCATCCCGATGAGGGGGATCACCCTGTTCATGTTCGGCGGCGTGGCGCAGATGGGGCGCGAGGTGGACGATCCGGGGGTCGAGCTGCGGATGGCCGCGGCGGGCCCCCTGATGACCCTTGCGCTGGCGGCGCTGTTCCACCTCGGCGCCCGGATAGCGCCGGCGCCCGCCGCCGCGGCGATTCTCGCGACGGTCGGCAACATCAATATCGGCGTCCTCGTCTTCAACCTCGTCCCGGGATT
>JAQVGR010000110.1 GCA_028696635.1 Candidatus Krumholzibacteriia bacterium
AGCCCCGCCGGGACGCGGTTGCGCGGGTAGAAGGAAATGTCTTCAGCGACGACCTCGTTGTAGCGCTTTTCGACCCATTCTCGCCCGACGCTCGTGTTGGTCCAGTCCTTGCGCAGGTACATAGCCCCGACCTTGAGGCGATCGCTGAACGAGTTCTTCTGCAGGCGCGTCACCCACGAGTCCGTGCCGTTGGGGACGGTCGTCTCCTGCTCGCCGGTCCAGTTGTAGGTGCCGCCGTCGTCGGTGTAGATCAGGGTGCCGTTGAGATGGTCGACCGGGCCTATCGAGAGGTCCCAGAAATCCGAGCGGATCCCGCTCGACTGAGGCCCCCAGTTGTCGTTCTTGAGCTTGTTCTGGTCGACGAGCTGCAAAAGCGGCTCGCCGTGGACCCAGAACCGGTTCTGGCGGGCGAAGAGGAAGGTCTCCCACCGCTCGCCGTGCAGCCGCAGGTGCCCCTCTGCGGCGAGGTACTCGGGACGCTTGAATTCGACGGTCTGCGTGAGGAACTCGTCGCGGTTCGACTGCGCGCGCATCTTGAAGAACATCTCGAGATCGTCGGAGGGCCAGCTGAGCCACTTGAGCTCGAGGTAGTGCCTCGGCTGCCCCTCGCCCCCGGGGGGGCCGAAGCGCCAGATGTTGTTATCGCGCTGCAGCGAGGCCTCGACCTCGTAGTACCCCTCCAGCTTGTTCACCGCGGCGGCGGGGCCGGCGGCGGCCGATGCGAGGAGTCCCGCGAGGAGGAGGGTGCAGAAGCGTCTCGTCATCGTTCCTTCCTGCGCCCGGCCCGGGCCGCCCGCTACAGCCGGATCGTCAGCCCGAACTGGTACGTGTTCCCCAGATCGTAGTGCGTCTCGAGCATCAGGTCGACCTGCCACCGGTTCCCCTTGAGTCCGAACCCGGCGGTGAGGTTCTCCTTCTCGAAACCGCCCCGCAGGGCGACCGCGTCGAAGAACCAGATCTCGCTCCCGATGCGGCCGATCAGATCGTCGAACCGCCCGTACCTCGTCCTCAGGTCGAACGAGAGCAGGAGCAGGTCGCTGAAGGTGTATCCGGCGCCTATCGCGAAATCCCGGTAGACGGGGTCGGGGGCGCCGGTGGTCCTGAGCAGCTGCAGTTTCGGCTCGTTGACGTTGTAGACCACCGCCCCGACCGACCAGACACCCGACGGAGAACGGTACAGCGCCCCGAGATCGAGACTCGCCTTGTTGACGCTCCCCTCGAATGCGGGGTCGTTGTACCGCTCGTACCCCGGCGCGGCGAGGGTGAAGATCTTCAGGGCCGCGCCTATCGAGAGGTTCTCGAAGCGGGGGATCGACCGGGCGATCCCGAGGTTGACCGTGTCCTCGTGATAGATGTCCTCGAGTTCGAGGCGGACCCACGAGATCCCGACGGCCAGCCAGGGCCCCGTGTTGTAGACCGCCGCTGCGTAATCGTTGGAGAGCTCGGCGACGCCGAACAGGGATGTCCGGCACCCGGTTATCTCGAAGCGGTCTACCAGCGTCATACCGGCCGGGTTCCAGTAGATCGCGTTGGCGTCGTCGGCGACCCCGACGAAGGCCGAGCCCATCGCCCGCGGGCGCGGCCCCATGCGGGCGTGCCGGAAGTCGGCGCGCAGCGGTTCGGCGATCGCCGCGAGCACGATCGCCGCGATCCACGCGGGGAGGAGCGTATGGAGTATCGTCCGCCTCATTTGATCACCGCCACCGCCGCGTTGTGACGTATCGTCCGCTGGCCGGCCGCCTGCTGGTAGGTCACGGTGAAGCGGCAGACGTAGATCCCGTACGGGACGATCGCGCCGGTGTTGTCGCGGCCGTCCCAGGTGAACCCGGTGACCCGCCGCGGTCTCGCGTCCGGAGTGTCCTCGGCGGTGATCGCGATCCGCCGCTCGAGGATCCGCCTGCGGTACCCGTCCATGTCGTATATCTCTATCGTCACCGTCGCCTCGGCGGAGAGGTAGAAACTGATCGACGTCTCCTCGTAGAGGCCGTCTCCGTTCGGCGAGAAGGGGTTCGGGGAGAAGACCACCCCCGAGAACACCTCGCCGGGAGTATAGGAGAACTCGGGATTGTGCAGCAGCGCGTATGTCCCCGGTCGCGCGATCTCGGCGGTGACGAGGTTGCCGAACGGGTTGACCGTGCCGCCGATGTAGATCCAGACGCCGGTCGTCCGGTTGAGCTCGTATACCCCGATCAGGTTCTCGTCGAGCCCGCCCACCGAGTACTGCGGGTAGTGGAAGCTGATCGGGACGGGCCGCTCGAATTCGGGGAGGGGGACGTAGACGTCGACCGAGTCGCCCCAATCGCCGGGCACGCGGAAGATCGCCTTGAACTCGAGCGTGCGGATGACGTTGACCGAGCGCGCCCCCGGCGGGATCGCGGGGAAGTCCCCGGCGTACTCGCTGGTCAGCTCGAAGCGGTAGGGGACCTCTCTCGCCTCGGCCGTGAGGGCGTCGGATGGGATGCGCGCGAGCGTCCCCTCGGGGGCCCTGACCTCGAAGTCTGAGGCCATGTCGATCGGTCCGGCGACGAAGGTCGGGACCGGGCGGGAGATCTCCATCGTGTAAAGGGAGGTGATCGCCGTGTTCCCCGAGGGATCGGCGGCCTCTATCTGGAACTCGATGTTCCAGGTGCTGTCGTACGGCGCGATGATGACGTTCTCCAGCATATCCTCTATCGGCAGGTCGACGCTCCAGATGTCGCCGCCGGCGTATCCCATCTCGAGCTCCCCCATCCACGTGTCGGCGGCGACCGAATCGGCGCGCCACCGGAAGACCGCCTCGCGCACCTCGTCGTCGTCTGTGACGAGCGCGGTGAAGTAGAGCGGCGCGTTGACGAGCGGGGTGAAGGGGATCGTCTCGTCGACGGGGACGCCGACCGTTATCACCGGCGGCCCCTGGTCCTCGAAGGTCGTCATCTCGAGGTAGCAGGCGGTGATTCCATCGTTCAGGCGCGCCACCGCCTCGTCGGTCTTGTAGTTGAGCATCTCGGCCTGCGTGCGCCCGGCTGTCCTGCCGGTTCCCGGGCCGATCATCAGATCGATGATGTTGGGGTCGCGGTCGAGGTCGCCGCCCCCGCCGAAGTTCCACTCGGAGGGGCTCGCGTTGACCCAGCGGGTGTCGCCGAAGTTGTTGTCGTCGCTGTTCCCGTCGTGGCTGGTCATCACGACCATCACGTCCCAGCTCCTGATCTCCTCGGCCGTCGGGTTGCCGAGCGCCTCCTTCGAGACGACTCCGGTAATCGTGTTCTTCTCGTAGTCCGATATGAGGATGATGTCGCGGTCGCTCTTGCGGACGCTGTTCGACCAGGCGGAGGATGTGTTCTGGTTCCCCGATGTCAGCACCCCCTTGTACCATCCCTCCATGACGATCGCGTAGTCCCACGCGTCCCACCGGGAGAAATCGTTCTGGCGGTTGGGCAGCCCCTCGGTGGCCCCGCCCTTGAAGGCGTCTATCATGATGTCGATCTTCTGTATGTTGATCCCCGCGTAGAAGGGGTTCCAGTCTGCGGTTCCCTCGTCGGCGGGATCGGGGTGCCGGCCGATCTTCACCTCGAAGGCGATGCTGGGGATGATCTCGCCGGCGACTATCTTCGAGGTCTCGAATATGGTCATCTCCTCGAGGTCGAAGGAGCGCTGGAGAAAGACCTGGTTGGTGGGGTAGAGGTAATAGAGCCCCTCGCGCCCGAACAGGTTCGGGCCGTGGTCGTCCCCTTCCTCGTCGGTCAGCACGCGTATCGGCTCGGCGGTCCCCTGCACGGTGAAGGTCAGCGTTCCCTGCGAGGCGGAGATGTTGCGCGAATCCCTGGCCGAGACGGCGAGGGCGTACTCGCCGCCGGCGACCCCGGGATCGACTATATAGAGGATGCTGTAGACCCCGTCGCCGGCCGTTTCGTCGCCGCCGGTCCCGTCGTTGTACATGAACTGGTAGCGAGAGCCGCCGACGGGGGAGAGGTCGACCAGCACGGCGCCGATCCCGTCACCGGCGTCGATCACGCGCGCGGTGAAGAGGACCGTCCCGCCGGCGTCGACGATATCGGGGGTCGCGAGCAGCTCGCCGAGCGCCGGCGCCGAGGGGAAGTCGCCGAGGACCGTGTAGGGATCGGCGTAGTGCCGCAGGGTCACGGGGGTCAGGGCGACCGACCAGTCGACGGAGGGATCGTCCGGGTCGAAGTCCAGGTTGAGGGTCGAGTCGTGCGGCGCCGAGTCGAAGGCGGCGCGCTTGACGTCGGTCTCCTGCGTGAGATAGACCTGCAGGCGCATCGTCTGCGGCACGGCCCCCTCGAGGAAGTCGAACGGGACGGTGATGGTCGCCCACTCGCCGTCCTTCGCCGTCCAGTCGCCCTGCACGTTGATCCCCTCGACCCAGGTCCCCGACGAGGTGGAGATATACGCTCCGTTCCCATCGTCCCACCACTCCCACTCGGTCCCCGACCAGCGGCGCATGTCGGCGTAATCGTCCGAGGAGTACTTCCAGGTGAAGCAGTAGTCGGGGAGCAGCGGATGGGCGTACGAGACGGGGAAGAGGAAGGGGTCATTCACCGCCCCCGCCGCGTCCCCCCTGGTTTCCATCAGCACGACCAGGTGCGCCCCGTCCCAGTTCGTCGTAAAGCGGATCCTCAGCTCGAGCGCGTCGGCCGTGTTGCTCACGATCACCTTGGTGAGGTCCATCGCCTCGAGCGACTGGCGGGAGAGGTCGGGTTCGGGGAACGGCGGATCGCTGATCGTCTGGATCTCGTCTATTATGAAAGCGATCCCCTCGACTGGCAGAGCCGGCGAGCAGACCGCCGAGACCTGGACGATGTTGCGCCCCGCGGCGGCGGTGAAGACTGTCGAGGCGCTTCCGTCGGTGTCCAGGGGCGCGCTCACGGGGGCCAGCGTACCCGCCCCGGCCGGGGTGGAGGAGAATGTCAGCGTGTATCCATCCTGTGCCACCGCGTTCCCGAAGGCGTCGACGAGCTGCGCGCCGATCTCGAGCCCCTCGCCGAATCCCACGACGTCGGCTGGGATCGAGAGCTCTACCCCGGCCGGAGGGCCGGCGACGGCCGTTACGGGGAGATACCCGAGGTCGTCCGTGCCGAGGATGACCAGCTCGCGGTTCATATAGGTCACCGAGGCGGTCGCATGGAGCTCGCCGGCGCCGGTCGCCGTCAGCGCGGTGAACGCCTCGCCGTCGGCGGTGGTGACGGTCGAGGGGACGGTGAACTGCCCCGCCCCGGTCGATGAGGGGGCGAGGAGGAAACCGATCGGCACTCCGGCTATCCGCACGGGATTCCCGCTGACATCGAGCAGCCGCCCGCTGATCGCGACCTCCTGCTCGCCGTCGGCGACGATGCGATCCCCCGCCGCCGTTATCTCGAAGTACTCCGGCTCGGCGGAGCGTATCCCCGCCTTGAACCTGCCGGAGATCCCGCCGGTCGCCGTCTCGGCGAAGATGCGCAGGACCTCGATCTCGTCGTCGCTTATCAGGAACGAGCCGCGTCCCCCGGAGAGGGCGATAGAGTCTATCACCGTCGTGTCCGCCGGATCGGCGAAGACGACCGTCCCCCGCGGCGGCGTGACGTTGTTGAGCTTGGTCGCCCGCAGTCCGACCTGCGCGAAATGTCCCTCCACGTCGTAGCGGTCGCGGCGCCCCGCCTCGTCGCGCGCCTCGACGGTCGCCGCGGCGTAGAACCAGATCCCCGAGTCGGGGAAGGAGACGGTCGTGTTGACGCTCTCGATCTCGGTTCCGTCGTCGTCGATCAGCACGATGCGCGTCCCCCGCACGGCGGAGAGGAGCATCTCGCCGACATGGACGCTGTCGCTCCCGACGATCGTCGCGGAGAGGGTTTCGGGTACGTACCCCTGCGCCGCGGCGCGGATCCGCCAGGTCCCCTCGGGGACGAGGAGCTCGAACGGCCCGCCGGCGGGGAGCTCGATCGCCCCCTCGCCGCCGATCGCGTCGTTGAACAATTCGTGCGCCGCTACCGTGACTGCGGCCCCCGGTCCGTCGGCGAAGGAGACCGAGCCGGTGATCTTCCCGGCACGCGCGAGGATGATGTCGATCCCCGTCAGGGCGCTGCCGCCGGAGATTGCGAGTCCCGGGGCGCGCTTTCTCGAATAACCCGTCGCGTACGCTTCGATCCGGTAGATCCCGTCTCTCAGTTTGCCGAACGAGTAGGGACCCCCTCCGGGGGGGGTGATCGTTTCGTCGATCATCGAGTCGTCGAACTCGTCGAAAAGTTGCACACTGGCCACTGTCGTATCGTCCGCCGGGTCGCCGAGGGAGACGGTCCCCGCAATAGAGCCTTCGCCCTTGTC
>JAQVGR010000111.1 GCA_028696635.1 Candidatus Krumholzibacteriia bacterium
CATTCCTGCTCGGTATAGATGCGCCCGGCACGGAGAACAGGAGATAGGAATGCCGGAGCGGGGAACATGGGCCTGGAGGATCTGCGAAGGAAGGAGAATACGATCGTGATAGGCAGGATCTGGCACGGATGGACCAGGTGCGAGGACGCCGGCGACTACGAGACCCTCCTGAGGGAGGAGATCTTCCCCGAGATCGCCTCGAAGAAGATCCCCGGGTACCGGGGGCTGCGCCTGCTGCGCCGCTCAGCCGACGACAACGAGGAGGAGTTCGTCGTCCTCATGTGGTTCGACACGTGGGAGGCGGTGAAGGCGTTCGCCGGCGAGGACTACGAGCTCGCGTACGTCCCCGCGAAGGCGCGCCTGCTCCTCGCCCGCTTCGACGAGCGCTCGCGGCACTACGAGGTGCGCGAGCGCCTCGAGTGCTAGCCGCCCGGCGGGTCGCGCAGCGGGATACCGGAAGCCGTTCCGGCATATCGCACTTGACAAGCGCCGCCCCATCCGTGATTCTTGAACAGGAACCCCGTGCAAGGAGATTCCGTGGCGCTGCTCAACATTCTCGTGCCGCTGGCCGTCGCGTTGCTCACAGGCCTGCTGCTGGTCCCGCTTGTCATCGGGATGGCCGTGCGGTGGAGGGTCTGCGAGAAGCCCAACGGCCGGACCAGCCGGGAGATCGCCCATATCGGGGGGATCGCCATCTTCGGGGCGGTCCTTCTGTCCCTCGTGACGGTCTTTCTCTTCGTCCTCCATGAGCATCCGCTGAGCAGGACCTTCCTCCCCGTGCTGATCACCAGCGGGATCTTCACCTTCCTGCTCGGCCTGATCGACGACCTGCGTTCGCTGCACTACCTCTACAAGCTCTTCCTGCAGATCGCCGTCGCGGGGGGGGTGGCGGCGGGCGGCCTCGCCCTGGGCGCTCACTTCGGCCATCTCGCGCTCCCGTTCCCCGCTTCCATCGTCGCCTTCGCCGTCGCCTCGGCGTGGATCCTCGGCGCGACCACGTCGTTCAATCTGATAGACGGGATCGACGGGCTCGCCGCGGGGATCGCCCTGGTCGCCTCGGCGTCGTTCGCGATCGCGGGGATCGCCCTCGACCTGACCCTGGTTACGGCGCTCTCGGCCGCTCTCTTCGGCGCCTCGCTCGCCTTCCTGCGCTTCAACTTCCCGCCGGCGCGGATCTTCATGGGGGACTCGGGGAGCCTCTTCATCGGGCTGATCTTCGCCCTGGTCTCGCTGCTCGTCGTCTTCGGCGGCGGCGGGACCCTTCACCGCGCGGGCGGCTCCGTGCTGGTGCTCGCCGTGCCGCTGCTCGACACGACGCTCGCCTTCTTCCGGCGCCTGCTGAGCGGCCGCAAGCCGTTCGAGGCCGACCACATGCACCTGCACCACCTGCTCCTGTTCCGGTTCGGATCGGCCCGCAGGGCCGACGCGGTCCTCTGGTCGGTCTCCGCCGTGTTTTCCGCTCTCGGCGTCCTGTCGATGCTCGGCTCGACGATCGCCCTGGTCGCGGGAGTCGTCCTCGCCGTCTCGTTCTTCGCCGTCGCCCTGCGGCGGATGGTGCGGTTCACCATAGATCGCCGGCGCGCCGAGCGGATACTCTCCGAGTGCGGCGTTTCCTCGACGAGCATGGCCGTTCACACGGACTGAGCCCCCTGACACCCCTTTTGCGCGTTTACAACCCCCGCGGCGGTATGATAGCGTGGCATCGGGAACAGCATCCGGCGCCCCGGCGCCGGGACAGGAGCGATACGACGATGCTCGACCGAAAGTTGATCCGCAAGGACCCAGAAAGGGTGCGCGCGGGGATCGCCGCCAAGGGAGCCCGGTTCGACCTCGACGGCTTCCTGCTCCTCGACGAACGGATGCGCGACCTGCTGCAGGAGACCGAGGCTCTCAAGCACCGGCGCAACACCGTCTCCCAGGATATCTCCCGACTGAAGAAGGAGGGAGGCGACGTCTCCGCGCTCCTCGCCGAGATGAAGCAGACCTCGGCGCGGATCAAGGAGATCGACGCGGAGCTCAAGGAGACCGAGGAACGGATGCAGCAGATCGAGCTGACCGTGCCGAACCTCCCGCACCGCACGGTCCCCCCGGGTACCTGCGCGAAGGACAATCCCGTCGTGCGCGAGAGCGGGCCGATCCCCGAGCTCCCCTTCCAGCCTCTCCCTCACTGGGAGATAGGCGAAACGCTCGGCGTGCTCGACCTCGACGCGGGGGCGATGCTCTCGGGGCGCGGGTTCGTCGTCCTGCGCGGCGACGGGGCGCGGCTCTCGCGGGCGCTCTCCGCGCTGATGCTCGACATCCACCGCGACCAGGGGTACCTCGAGTACGCCGTGCCGTACCTGGTCGGGAGGGAGGCGATGGTCGGCACCGGCCAGCTCCCCAAGATGGAGGAGGACATGTACCTCTGCGAGAAGGACGACCTCTTCCTCATCCCGACCGCGGAAGTCCCGCTGACGAACCTCTACCGCGGCGCGATACTCGACGGCGATCTGCTGCCGATCAGGGCGACGGCGCTGACCCCCTGCTTCCGGCGCGAGGCGGGGAGCTACGGCCAGGACACGCGGGGGATGATCCGCGTGCACCAGTTCGACAAGGTCGAGATGGTCCGCTGGACGACCCCCGAGACGTCGTACGACGATCTCGAGGTCCTGCTCGGCGACGCCTGCGCCGTGCTCGACGCGCTCGAGCTCCCCTACCGCGTGATCGAGCTCTGCGGCGCGGACCTGAGCTTCTCCGCGGCGAAGTGCTACGACATCGAGACGTGGTCGCCGGGGGTCGGGCGGTGGCTCGAGGTCTCCTCGTGCAGCAACTTCGAGGATTTCCAGGCGCGGCGAGGGGGGATCCGATTCCGGCGCGGGGCGGGGGCCAGGCCCGAATTTGTGCACACCCTCAACGGCTCGGGGCTCGCGCTGCCGCGGGTGATCGCGACGATACTCGAGATGAACCAGACGCCGACGGGGAAGGTCCGCATCCCGAAGGCGCTGGTCCCGTACCTCGGAGGTCAGGAGTACCTTGAAGCGTAGGCGCGCGCGCAGGGCGCCCGGAAACCTGCGGACGCTGCTGGCCATCTACTTCATCGCCGGAACCGTCGTCCTCGTCGGCGGGGCGGTCTGGTACAACTCCTCGCTGATCTCGCGGATGCGCGAGCAGGCGCAGAGCACCACGCGCCTCTTCTCCCGGTTCGTCGGGTTCGCACTGCGCGAGGTCGGGGACCAGACGCGCCGCGACTTCATCCGCGACGTGCAGGGGGCGATGACGCTGCCGTTCGTGCTCACCGACAGCGCCGGCCGGCCGATGGTCTGGAACGGGATCGATGTGCCGATGCTCGCCGACGACGAGTACCAGCGCGTGATCGACTACGACCCTGAATCCCCCAACGACCCGATCCTCGAGCGGGTTCAGCGGATCGCCGGCGAGTTCGACGGGATCCACGAACCGGTCGCCGTCGAGACACAGGACCTCGCCCTGGTGATCCATTACGGCCGCTCGCGGCTGAGTCGCGAACTGGCCGTCGCTCCGTACGTGCAGATCGGCGTGCTGGTGATCTTCCTCCTCTTCGGTTTTCTCATGTTCCGCGCGGTGAAGACCGGCGAGCAGCGCTCGATCTGGGTGGGGATGGCGAAGGAGACGGCGCACCAGCTCGGCACCCCGCTCTCCTCGATCATGGGGTGGCTCGCCGTGATCGGCGAGGAGGCCGAGCGTGCCGGGTGCGCCGAACGGCTCGGCGGCCCGATCGGCGAGGCCTCGGCCGACGTCGAGCGGCTCGGCAGGATCTCGTCGCGGTTCAGCAAGATCGGCTCCGACCCCGATCTCGAGTACCAGGAGCTCGCCCCGGTGATCGAGGAGGCGGTGAGATATTTCGAGCGCCGCAGGCCGGCGCTGCGGATCAACTCGACGATAGAGACGGCGATCGAGGAACTGCCCCTGGTGCGGTGCAGCGCCGAGCTGCTCGGCTGGGTCTTCGAGAACCTGATCAAGAACTCGCTCGACGCGATTGCGGAAGAGGGCGGGAAGATCCATATTACCGGAAGGTTGGACGCCGGGGAGGGGATGATAGAGATCCTCTTCAGCGACAACGGCAGGGGGATGAGCGCCTCGGTGCGAAAGCGCGTATTCTCGCCGGGGTTCACGACGAAGAGCCGGGGGTGGGGGCTCGGGCTCGCCCTGGTCAAGCGGATCGTCGAGGAGATCCACGGCGGCACGATCAGGGTCCTGCACACGCAGCCGGGCAGGGGAACGACCTTCCAGATCCTCTTTCCGGTCGATTGAGCCGCACGGAAAGGTCCCGCGCATGAAGGCGAAACGGATACTCTGGGTCGACGACGAGATAGACCTGCTGCGCTCGCACCTGATCTTCCTCGACGGGAAGGGGTACGAGACGAGGGGGGTCTCGAGCGGCGAGGAGGCGCTGCGTCTGCTCGGCGACGATCAGTACGATCTCATCCTCCTCGACGAGACGATGCCGGGGATGAGCGGTCTTGAGACCCTGCAAGGGATCAAGGAGATCTCGGCCAACATCCCCGTGATCATGATCACGAAGAACGAGGCCGAGGGCCTGATGGACCAGGCGATCGGCATGAAGATAGACGACTACCTGCTCAAGCCGGTCAGCCCGCTGCAGATCTTCTCCGCCGTCAAGCGGGCGCTCGAGGCGCACCGGATACAGCAGGGGGCCGCCTCGAAGGACTATCTGCAGGTCTTCCGGCGCGTCGACGAGGCGCTCGCCGCACGCCCCGGCTGGCGCGAGTGGATGCAGATCCACCAGGAGCTGTGCACGTGGGACGTCGAGTTCGACCGGTTCGGCGGGACGGGGATGGACCAGATCCACGGGGACCTGCGCGGCCGCTGCAACGTCGAGTTCGCCCGCTTCGTCGAGGAGCGGTACCCGCGCTGGGCCGCCGGGGACGACGCTCCGCCGATGAGCCCCGGCGTCTTCGGCCGCTGCGTGCTGCCGCACCTGTCGGCGAAGCGGAAGGTCTACTTCATCGTCATCGACTGCATGCGCTACGACCAGTGGCTCACCGTCGAGGACATGCTGGCCCCGTACTTCACGATCGAGCGCGACGCGTACTACTCGATCCTGCCGACGGCGACGCCGTATTCGCGCAACGCGATCTTCGCGGGGCTCTTTCCGCTCGAGATCCAGCAGCGCTATCCCGACTGGTGGACCGAGCGCTCGCGCGACGAGCTGAGCAAGAACCGCTTCGAGAGCGAGCTGATGGGGGAGCAGCTGCGGCGCGCCCGCCTAGACGTGACGACGAAATACGTGAAGATATACGCCGCCGAGGAAGCGAACGAGATCCGCAAGCAGGTCGACAGCTACCGCGCGATAGACCTCGTCGCGCTCGTCTTCAACTTTCTCGACATCCTCGCCCACGGCCGCAGCCAGAGCGAGATCCTTCAGGAGATCGCCCCGAACGAGGGGGCGTTCCGCTCGCTGATGCGCTCGTGGTTCACCCACTCGGCGCTCTTCGAGATCCTCCAGAAGATTTCGCGGCACGAGGGGACGGTCGTCATCACCACCGACCACGGCTCGATCCTCGGGCAGAAGGCGAGCCTCGTGCACGGGAACCGCGACACGTCGACCAACCTCCGGTACAAGTTCGGCGAGAACATCAACGGCGATCCGAAGCAGACCGTGCTCGTGCGCCGGCCCGCCGAATACCGGCTCCCCGCCGAGGGGCCGTCGAAGAACTACATCCTCGCCCGCGAGAACTACTACTTCGTATACCCCACGCGCTTCCACGAGTACGAGAAGCAGTACCAGGGGACCTTCCAGCACGGGGGGATCTCGCTCGAGGAGATGATCGTCCCCTGCATCACGCTCACGCCGCGGTAGGGCCGGGATGCCCAGAGACGACAGGCAGAGGGATCGGATGCGGTCCGCCGCGCCGGAAGGCGGGCGGGTCGCACGGTCGTTCGAGAGCCCCTCGCCCGGGCGGACGCGGCTGATCGGGGAGGCGATCGGCCGGCTCCTGGGAGCCGGCGCGGCCGTTTCCCTCGAGGGGGGGCTCGGGGCGGGGAAGACCTGCCTCGCCGGAGGGATCCTGCGCGGGCTCGGAGTCGAAGAGGACGCGCTGAGCCCCACCTTCGTGCTCGTCGAGGAGTACCGGGGACGCGATCGCCCCGTGCTGCACTGCGATCTGTACCGGCTCGACGAGCTCGGCGAGGCCGAGAGCATCGGCCTGTTCGACGCCGTGGACGGGAACAACATCGTCATCGTCGAGTGGGGGGACCGTCTCCCCGGGGAGGCGCTCGACTTCGACCTGCGGATATCGA
>JAQVGR010000112.1 GCA_028696635.1 Candidatus Krumholzibacteriia bacterium
AGTGCCGTCGACGCGCGATCGCGTCACCGCCGCCCAGATCCCGAGCATCGGATCTATCGACTCAACCGGAAAATCCGAGCCGCCGGGGATGCGGCATCCCGTCTCGAGGAGCGAGCGCCAGGCGTAGGCGCCGGCGAGCCGTTCGGGGCCGAGCCGGTCGCCTGCCCAGGGCATGTCGGAGGTGCAGTGGGTGAACTGCATCGAGGGGATCACGCCGAGCTCGGCGAACCGCCCGATATCCCGCCGGTCGAGGATCTGGGCGTGCTCGATGCGGTGGCGCCGATCCGCGGCGGGGCCCGCTCCGGGGAGGCCGCCGTATATGTCGAGGACGATCCTGTTCGCGCGGTCGCCGATCGCATGGATCGCCACCTGGAATCCGCTCCGGTGGCAGGCCAGCACGCGCTCGCGCAGGGCTCCGGGATCGGCGACGAGGATCCCCCGGTTGCCGGGATCGTCGGCGTAATCCTCGAGCAGCGCGGCGCTGCGCGCGCCGAGCGATCCGTCCATGAACAGCTTCACACCCACGATCGAGAACCAGCCGCCCGGGTCTATCGAGGGCCCCGCCGCGAGGAGGCTGTCGAGATCGCCCTCCTCCCCGCTCCAGTACGCCGTCACGCGCAGCGGCAGCTCCTGCGTCCCGCAGAGCTCCTCGTAGAGGGCGGCCGTCCGGCTCCCGATCCCCATCTCGTGGACGCCGGTGAGCCCCGCCGCGAGACAGTTGCGCGCCGCCTTCGCGAACAGCATCCGCCGCTGCGCCTGCGAGGTCTCCGGCACGAGCCGGCGGACCAGCTCTATCGCCTCGTCCAGGAGCAGCCCGGTCGCCTCGCCGTCGGCGTCCCGGACGATCCGTCCTCCGGGCGGGTCAGGGGTGTCCCGGCCGATGCCGGCCGCCTCGAGCGCGGCGGAACCGGCCAGGGCGGCGTGGCCGCAGACCCGGACGAGCAGCGCGGGATGCCCCGCGCACGCCCGGTCGATGTCGCGGCGGTGGGGGAACGAAGGCCTGTCCCAGTCGTTCTGGTCCCAGCCCCGGCCGGTCACCCACTCTCCCTCCCGGGCGGCGGCCGCCCGCTCGGCCACGAGCCCGACCACCTCGTCGAGCGAAGCGGTTCCGGCCAGGTCGAGCGAGGCGAGCGAGAGGGCGTATCCCGAGAAATGGGTGTGCGCGTCGACGAGGCCGGGGATCACGCAACGCCCGCCGAGGTCGTACCGCTCGGCGCCGGCGCCGGCCAGCGCGAGGATCTCCTTGGTATCGCCGACCGCCAGGATCCTTCCCGCGCAGACTGCGACGGCTCCCGCCCGGGGCCGCGCATCGTCCATCGTATAGATGATCCCGTTGTGGAAGACCGCGTCGACACGCGGATGGTCTGACTGCGCGCTCATCGCTCCTCCGGTCCAGAGTGCCGCGGCCAGGGCGCACGCACACGCCGAGAAGGCCGCCGTACGCGGACGGTTCCTGCCGGGCATCGATCGCTCCTTCTGTGGCATCGCATTGCCGGCGCGCGGCGCCGGATCAACGGTGCAGCTTCTTGATGGCCCCCCAGGTCGATTCCTCGACGGGAGTGCCCTCGCACCCGTGTATCTGCGTGAACGCCCCCATGTTCACCCCGCAGTCGTTGTTGCTCGCCCAGCAGGGGGAATCGATGTGGAGCAGATAGGGATTGGCGGGCGAGCCGGCATCGAAGCAGAACCGGGGCATCGCCGAGATGTCACCCGCTCCGGCCGCGCAGCCGCTGTAGGGGATATCGCAGAGATAGACGTCATTGCACGAGAGAGCCGGAGAACCGCCCGAGCAGAGCGCTCCGGTATCGCAGCTGTCTATGATGTTCCGCCGCCAGGTGACCGCGCCGCCGGTCGTTTCGATCCCGATCCCGCAGCCGACGATCGTCATGTTCCCGACAAGCGTCCCCGTCCCTCCTCCCACCGAGACGCCCGTCGCGCATCCCTCGACGAGGCAGTTGGTCATCATGGGAGCCGACGATCCGCCGGCGACCGATATCCCCGTGCCGCACCCGACGAGGGCGCAGTACCAGACCGTCGGCGAGCAGTCCTCCACGGCGATCCCCGCGGCGAAATCCCGCATCTCGAGCCCCATGAGGATGAATCCGGAGCCGACCTGGCGCAGCGTGACGCCCGTTCCCGCGCCGGGGATCGGCGAGATTACGACGGCGACCCCCTCGTACGCCTGCAGGAGGATGCTCTTGCCCTCGACGACGAGGTCCGCCTCGTAGTATGTCCCGCCCCAGACGCGGATCCCGTCTCCGGCGGCCGCGGCGGAATCGATGGCGGACTGGATCGTCGGGGTCGTCCCGTGGCCGTCGGGATAGACGTTCCACGTGGCGGCGTTCGCCTTCCCGATGATCGAAGCGGCGGCCAGACACACGATGACGGTCATTCGAACCACTCGCACCACCTCGCCGGAAAAGATACCATACCCCTGCGGCGGCTGGAAGCGCAAATTGTCCGGGGCTTCGCTTGCCCGCCGGGGGGCTATCGATTATTATCAAACATGTGCAAGTTTTGAACCGGACCGGGGGCGTGATACATGGATTTCGGCAGAGGCGACGGGATATGGCGGCGGGTCGAGCCGGGGCGGGGAGTGATCGTGAAGATCGTCGCCGCCAACGTGGCGGTCTTCCTCCTGCAGCTCGTGCTGATGCGGACATCGTTCACCGATCTGCTCGCCCTGCATCCCCGCCTCGTGCTGACACGGGGATATATATGGCAAATAATCAGTTACATGTTCCTGCACGGAGGCGTTTTCCATCTCGCCATCAATATGTTCATCATATGGATGTTCGGCAGGACACTCGAGGATATCTGGGGCAGCAGGCGGTTCCTCCGGTTCTACTTCGCCTGCGGTCTCGGCGGCGCCGCGCTGAGCTTCGTCTTCGCGCTCAATACGGCGGTCATCGGGGCCTCCGCCGCCGCGTACGGGATACTGCTCGCCTACGGCGTGCTGTTCCCCAATCAGCAGCTCCTCCTCTGGTTCTTCCTTCCGATACGGGCGCGCACGCTGGTTATCGCGCTCATCCTGATCGAGCTCTTCGAGGGATTCTCCGTCAACGACGGGACCGCTCACTTCGCCCACCTGGGCGGGATGGCGGCTGCGCTGATCTTCCTGCGCAGGGAATACCAGTTGCGCCGGTTCTGGGCGTACATCCGGGGGCTGGCGCCGGGGCTGCCCTCGTGGATACGCACGGGCAGGGGCGGCAGCCGCGGCGGGGATTCGGGGAAGGTCGACTCGATCCTCGACAAGATAGCGGACAAGGGGTACGAGAACCTCACCGAGGCGGAGCGGCGGATCCTCGAGCGGTATTCGGAGGATCGCCCCGATCGATAGGGGGGATCTCCGCCGGCTCAGGATTCGAGCGAGCGGATCGCGCAGCCGAGCGCCTCGCGTTCCTCCTCGCTGAGGTCGCGCGAGGGGGTTCCGTCCTTCACCTCTATCGCATAGGCGCGCGTGGAGGTGCGCCCGACCAGGCTCGTCAGCATCCAGCCGTTCCTGCGGCGGTCGAGGATGCCGAGCGAGAAGCTCTGGTTCCCGCCGATATCCTCGAATGCGTTGTACCGGACCATCCCCATCCCGCTGAAGCACCCGTCGATCAGGTTCATGACGACCTTGAACTGCTCGGAGTGCCGGCGGATGAACTCGCGGTTCTCGTCGACCCCCTTCAGCAGGGTCCGGAGCGACTCTTCCGTGCCGGTCTCCCGGTGGAGGGCCGCCATCGAGCGGAACGGCCTGCGGAGCCTCGAGACCTGCGCGAGAAGCACGGCCGAGAGCGCGAGCGCCGCGGCGCCGATGCAAAGGGATATGACGATCATCAGGCCGCCGTGCGCATCGAAAAAGGCGTTCATCCCCTGTCTATCCTCCATTCAGCGCAGTGGAGGATACCCTGCGGCTGACGGGTGTGTAAAGAGTATAGTTCCGGCGGCGGCGGCGCGCAAAAAAAAGGCCGTGCGGCCGGGAAAATCGAAATGCCGAGGGCGGGACTCGAACCCGCACGGGTCTCCCCACTACCCCCTCAAAGTAGCGTGTCTACCAGTTCCACCACCTCGGCATAGATGCACGGGGATCGGCCGTTCACGGCTTCTACCGTCCGGAATCGGACGGCGCTGCCTGTTGCTGTCCCTCTTCGGCCGGCTGCGCCGGAGGGACGGTGCCCAGCACGTCGTCTATGTCCTTGCGCTCCTCGGGGACCATCGTTCCCCATTCCGCCTGCCGCTCTGCCGCCCGCCGAAGGGCGCTGTCCGTCTCGTCCCCCCCGAGCCCGGAGGAGAGGAACGCCAGCGACAGGGACGTCACCATGAAGATTATGGCGAGGTAGGTCGTGGCCTTCCCGAGGAAGGTCGCCGTCTCGCGCCCCCCGAGCAGGG
This sequence comes from Candidatus Krumholzibacteriia bacterium, assembly GCA_028696635.1. Lineage (GTDB taxonomy): Bacteria > Krumholzibacteriota > Krumholzibacteriia > Krumholzibacteriales > Krumholzibacteriaceae > JAQVGR01. Next base: position 4,375 of record JAQVGR010000112.1, read on the forward strand.
CCTGGCCGCCGCCGCCCCCGAATGCGCCCGAAAGTCCGCCCCCCTTGCTCGACTGCAGCAGCACGACCACGATGAGCAGGAGACAGGCGACTACGTGCACTATCACGAAAATATTGAACAGCATACAGCCTCCAGCATTGTAAAGGAGAAGTTTAATACATGGGTGGGTGCCGGTCAAATGATTTCGCGAGGCTGGCCGGCCGGCCCCACGGGCCTTCCTAGAGGGCCGAGACGATAGCGGCGAACGAGCCGGGGTCGAGGGAAGCCCCCCCGACGAGAGCGCCGTCGATCCCCTCGCGGGAGAGCAGGTCCCGCGCGTTGTCGGGCTTTACGCTCCCCCCGTAGAGTATCACCGCCGCCCCGGCCGCCGGCTCGCCGAAGAGGTCTGCAAGCAGCCGCCTGATCGCCTGATGCATCGCTCCCGCGTCCTCGGGGGTGGCGTTTCTTCCCGTCCCGATCGCCCAGACCGGTTCGTACGCGATCACGACCCGCCCGGCATCCCCGGGTTCGAGCCCCCCGAGGCCCTCGCGCAGCTGCCGCTCGACGACGCCGTCCGCGTTCCCCGCCTCCCGGTCCTCGAGAAGCTCCCCGACGCAGTAGATCGGGAACAGCCCCCCGGCGAGCGCCGCGCGGAGCTTCCTGGACAGGAGCGTCCCGTCCTCGCCGATGACATGCCGCCGCTCCGAATGCCCGATCAGCACGTACCGGCAGCCGAGGGCGGCGAGCATCGACGCCGATATCTCCCCGGTGAACGCCCCGGACGGCTCGTACCACAGGTCCTGGGCGCCGATCCGCAGCGGGCTCCCCTCGATCGCGCCGGCGACGGCCTCCAGGGACGTGAACGGCGGTATCAGGACCACCTCGCAGGGGCGCGCCGGGCCGGACAGCCGGTCGCGGACCGCGCGGGCGAGCGCGGCCCCCTCGATGTGGTCGAGGTTCATCTTCCAGTTCCCCGCGATGATCTTCGGTCTGGTCATCTCTCCTCCCGCCGCGTCCGGCCGCTGCCGGATCAGGCGTCGCTGAGCGCGGCCACGCCGGGCAGGACCTTCCCCTCGAGAAGCTCGAGGGACGCTCCGCCCCCCGTCGACACGTGCGTGACGCGGTCCTTCAGGTGGAGCTGGCCGAGAGCGGCGACGCTGTCCCCGCCGCCGACGACCGAGGTGGCGCCGGCGGCTGTCGCGTCGGCGATGGCCCGGGCGATCCGCCTGGTCCCCTCGGCGAACTCGGGGATCTCGAAGACCCCCATCGGTCCGTTCCAGAGGATCGTTCCGGCCTTCATCAGCTCGTCGCGGAACACCGAGACGGTGCGCCCTCCGATATCGACGCCGGCCCAGTCCTCGGGGATGTCCCCCGTCGAGACCGTCCGGTGCTCGGCGCCGGCGCTGATCTCCCTGGCGACGACGCAGTCGACGGGGAGGAAGATCCGTTTCGAGGGTCCCCGGCCGGAGCGCTCCATCAGATCCCGGCACATATCGAGGAACGACTCGTCGAGCAGCGACGTGCCGATCTCGAGCCCCGCCGCCTTGAAAAAGGTGAACGCCATACCACCGCCGATCACGATCCGGTCGACGCGGCCCAGCAGGTTGCTGATCAGGCCGATCTTCCCCGAGACCTTCGCGCCTCCGAGGACGGCGACGAACGGCCGCCGCGGCTCGTCGAGCAGCCCGCCGAGGGTCTCGAGCTCCCTCTCCATGAGAAAGCCCGCGACGCGGTCCTCGAAGTGGTGCGTCACCCCCTCGGTCGAGGCGTGGGCGCGGTGAGCGGTGCCGAAGGCGTCGTTGACGTAGAGATCGCCGTACCGGGCGAGCTGCGCGGCGAATCCGGGATCGTTGTCGGTCTCCCCCGCATGG
>JAQVGR010000113.1 GCA_028696635.1 Candidatus Krumholzibacteriia bacterium
AGTACCCGCCGGAACCGTTCCTGTAAAGGAAAAAGGCTCCCGCGCCACGTCATGCCGCGCCGCGGTACCATTCGACAGTCCGTTTCAGGCCCTCCGAGAAATCCACCTCGATACGGTACCCGAGGAGTCTTTCGGCGAGAGCGATATCAGAGTGCGAATGCTTCACGTCGCCGGGACGCGGATCGGCGTACTTCGGTTCGACATCGGTTCCGACGAGCCGCTGCAGCCGCCGATAGAGATCGTTCAGCGTGTAGCGGGCGCCGCAGGCGACGTTGACGACCTGTCCGTGCGCTTTATCGCAACCGGCGGCGAGCAGGTTCGCGTTGACCACGTTCTTCACATAGGTGAAATCCCTGCTCTGCTCGCCGTCGCCGAATATCGTCGGCGATTCCCCGCGGAGCAGGTGGGAGACGAAGATCGGAATCACCGCCGCGTACTGTGACGCCGGATCCTGACGCGGGCCGAAGACGTTGAAGTATCTGATGCTGATCGTCGGCAGACCGTAGACTTTCGCGTATACGGCGCAATAATGCTCTCCGACCAGCTTGCTCACCCCGTAGGGCGACAGCGGGGCCGGGAGCATGTCTTCGCGCTTGGGCAACTGCTCGGAATCTCCGTACGCGCTCGAGGATGCGGCGTAGACGAAGCTCTTGACGCCGGCGTGTCTGGATTCCTCGAGCATTGTCAGCGTCCCCCCGACGTTGACCTCGTTCACGAGAACGGGGTCGTCGATGCTTCGCGGAACCGATGCGAAGGCGGCCTGATGGAGGACGTGATCGACTCCGTCGAGAGCCTTCCTCACCTCCGATGCGTTCCGTATGTCCCCTTTTACGAATTCGATGCGAGGTCGGATGTGTTCGATGTTCTTCTCGTGGCCGGTCGAGAGGTTGTCGAAGACGACGACCTCCTCGCCCCGTTCGACAAGGACCTCGGCGATGTGCGATCCGATGAAACCGGCTCCTCCGGTAACCAGATACCGTGCCATGTGACCTCCGCGCGCGTTCCGCTAGAGGGTGACTATAGAGTCGCCCGAATATCCTTTCAGGACGTTCCGTGAATCGAATATCAGCGGACAGCGCTCAACAAGGACAGAGTAATCGATCTTCGAATGACCGGTGATGACCGGATCGACTTTGCCGCCGTGTATCTCTACGACGACCGTCCTGAGCCCTGCTTTCGCGAACTCAACGGCCAGTGGCAGGCCGATGTACCCCAGTCCGATCACCGAATGAAGCGTGCTTCGCTCCTCGAGCTTGCGCCTGAGATCCAAGGGTGTCCCCCTTTCCGAGACATCCATTTAGGATATAACACGAATAACTCTTTCGTCAAAGCTTTCAGGACCGGTTCCCGCTGAGCAGGTCCCGATAGGTGCGGATGCTGTCCTTCCCCTCGGCCTTCGAACGGAACAGGGCTGTATCGGCACGGTCTATAAGCTGTTCGACGTCATTACCATCATCGGGGAACAGGGCGATGCCGATACTGCAGGTGAGCAGGCCCTCGGTCGCGCCGTCGAACTTGAACTGCCGTATCTGCTCCAGCGCCCGCTGGCCGTAGATAAGAGCTCCGTCATAACCGGTCCCCGGCAGCAGGATCCCGAACTCGTCACCCCCGTATTTCGCCACTATGTCGATTTCTCTGCTGCAATCCTTCAGAATCGCTGCTATATTCGTCAGCGCCCTGCTACCGGAGAGGTGCCCGTTGCGATCGTTGTACTCCTTCAGATTATCCACATCGAGCATCATGTAGGAAAAGATCGTGTTGAAGCGGCGCGCGCGCTTCATCTCGAGGCGGAGTGCCCGGATCAGATACCTGTAGTTGTATACACCTGTGAGACCGTCGGTTATAGATTCCACTTCGAGTTTTTTATAAAGAAGATAGTTCTCGAAGGCTATCGCCGCCTGGTTGGCCATGATTGTCAGCAGATGTATGTCATCCTCGGTGAACTGGTGATGCGCCGGATCGTTGACGGCGAGGATCAGACCGAGGAGCGAGTTCCTCGCAATGAGCGGGGCCGATATGACCGAGGCGGCTGCGTCCTCGGTTTCGAGACATTCGGAGGCGAGGGTGTTGAGATCAAGGGCGAAGACACCGTCGCCGGCTCCGGGGAGCCTCACCTCACGGTTTATCCAGTTGATGATCCCGGAAGACTCGGGAAGGTCCTCCACGATGACTTTCCGTCCCCTGTCCTGCACCTCTCCCGTGTATTTCACGATCCTTCCGTTGTCCAGGTAGATCAGGTAGACGCTCCTTGCTGGCAGGATATCGAGGGCGATATTGATTATCTTATTGAATATTACACGATTATCCCTGCCGAGACTGATCAGGCTCGTGATCTCGGCGAAGGTCTGAAACAGGATGTCCTTCTCGTCGGTTCTGCTGTGCATAGGGCTCCCGCCTGTTTCTGTCCGGAAAGAGTTGTAATTGCAAGAGCTATGCCATGGAGAGACCGCCTTTTCAGCCGCGCGGAAGGATGCCGTTCATGGGGAGTGAATCGCCAGGGGCGGTTATCTCCGCTCATCCGGCGCGATTACGGCGATAATCTTTCAAATCATTCATATTTTTGTAGATAAACCGTGCCAGGACGATGATGAAACAGGCGATAATGACTGGAACCCCGTAACGCGCGAGATACGAACCGTTCTCGAACCGGTACGGGAACAGCTTCAGCGAGACGTACAGGAGGATACAGAGAAAGACGAAGAGGACGATTTTTACCACCAGCACCGATGCCGCTGCGTAATAATACTCTCTCTGGCGCCGATGGGCCTCCCGGAGAGGCGACCGGAACCTTCTTCGGTCGGGCTGCCGCAGGCGCATGACCATCGGGTATCACTTCCTCGAGATATCCTCGTATTCGGCGTCCTCTATGGGCTGATCGGTAAGCTCGCCGTATGTCTCATCCCGTCCTCCCCCGGAAGACATGGCCCCCCTCCCATCCGCATCGCCGCCGAAGCGCCTCGACAGCCAGCCCCAGAGGATCCATCCGGCTATCGCCGCCGCTATCAATCTGAACAGAGTCATCGGAATCTTTCCGCCGCCTCCGGTCAATTGGCCACCGCGAACCTGCCCGTGGCCTCCATGCGGCTTCCCGAGCGCTCGAAGACCACGATGTGGTAGAGATAGATCCCCGAGGAAAGCTCGGCGGCGTCCGTGAAGATCTCCCCGCATCGGTGGCAGCTCATACCGACCGGGATCGGGTATCCGTACCCTCCCCCGAGACGAGCCGTGCCGGCGTGCTCCCCCTCGATCGTGAAGAGCTTCACGATCAGATCGGCCTCTGCGGCCAGGTCCAGGCAGAGCATCGCCTCCGAGAACGTCCTGGAAACGGGATTGGGTTGCATGTGGTGCCCCGCGAGCACCCGCGGCGTCCCGACGACGACGAATCGTGCGTCCGCCTCGTTATCGAGAGCCGAATCGCTCATCCCCGATACCCTGATCGAGGCAGTGATGCGGTTCTCCCCCGCATCGGCGTCCGCGCTCGCCAGGGGGATGGTCACGTCGCTGCTGCGCAGCGGCTCCGGAATTCCCACCTCGTCCGCGTAGATCGTCCTTCGACCGAGCGAGTTCTCGTGCGTCACCGTCAGCGAGATCGATCCGCCCTCCGGCATGCTGCCGCCGATGTTCCGGACCCGAACCCACGCGGCGATCTCTTCTCCGGCTTCGAAGACGTTCTCGTGCCTGATCGCCCCCCCGACGAGCATGAGCAGATCGGAGGGAAGCACGGCCATCTCCGCCGGAGCCCCGGCGAACGATCCGATGAATCCCGTCAGGATCTCGCCGATAGCGACTACCTGATCAAAATCCACCTGCGGGGGAAGGTCTTCGACTGTGTGGTACCATGGGTATATGATCTCGGCGTACTCTCCGAGAGGTTCGGACAACGTGACGGCGGGCAGGCGCCCCTCCTCGCGTTCCCAGAACGGGGCATGATCCCAGTTGTACGGCCCCGGTTTGATAACGGTAAGAGGAAACGCCGGATCTATCGACGCCGCGTACGAAACGATGCAATCGGCGAGCCAGCCCGATCTGAAGTCGCTCATGCACGAAGCGCCGAATCCATCGCCTGAATATCCGATCATGTCCAAGTTTATCACGCCGAGAATCTCCTCGGCGCATGCGGCGTCGCAGCGTGAGACGAAATCGATGCTGCCGAGCTTGCCCAGTTCCTCCGCCGAGAACAGGACGAATTCCAGGTCGAACGGAAGGTCGGCCCCGGCGAGTACCCTCGCCGCCTCGATCACGAGTGCAGTGCCGGTGGCATTGTCGTCCGCGCCGGGTGCCGGCTCGGTCTCCCACGCCTGCGCCCATCCGTCCGTGCGCCTCCCTATCGCGTCGAAATGAGCGGTCACGAGAAGGACCCCTGAGGAGGCCCCATCCGCGGGAACGCGGAGGATTATGTTCTCCGCGGTGAAGGTCGAGTCATGATCTTCGAAGCTCTCCTCGATCTCGAAGGTTTGGCGTACGGCGTCACGCCCCGTAAAGCGAGAGAGGCGCGCGGCCAGGGTATCCGCCACGACGGCGAGCTCCGCTTCACGGAATACGTACCGCGACCGCGGCTGCGACGTCGATGGATCGATCGACAGCCACTCGACGAAAGAGGCCAGGGAATCGCGGTCCGGAGCCGCCGTTCCGTACTTCGGGACCGACGGCGCCCCGGCCGCCAGCAGGGCCAAAGCTGCTCCGGCGCTTGCGAGGCAGATCGCCGATCGCCGCAGATCGTGTTTCATCGGAAGGATCCTTTCGAAACGGCTTCGCTGTCCCCATGCGAGCGGGACAGCGAAGCCGACATGGCACGCCCGAGTGGACTCGAACCACCGACCCCTTGCTCCGGAGGCAAGTGCTCTATCCAGCTGAGCTACGGGCGCGTATCCTTCTGTTCGCGCATCTGGGCGGCAAGCCTCTCGCGGAGATCGCCGGGACCGCCGAGCATGCGCGCCAGCTCCGCAGTGCGGCCAGGCTCATCAAGGACCGTCGCGGTCGTCCTCGTCCTTCCTCCCCGCACTTCCTTCTTCACGGCGATATGCCTGCCCGCTCTGGCGGCTATCTGCGGCAGGTGGGTAATGCATATCAGCTGGTACCGGTTCGCCAGCTCTGCCAGCTTCGCCGCGACTACCGATCCGAGGTCGGCGCCGAGACCCGCGTCGATTTCATCGAATACAAGTGCCTGCACGCGCTTTTCCTGCGCGAGCAGTTTCCTCAGAACCAGGGTCACCCGCGACAGCTCTCCGCCGGACGCGATCTCGGCGAGCGGATGAAGATCCTCGCCGATGTTGGTCCGTATCAGGAATTCGACCTCGTCCCATCCCCCGTCAGGTAAATCTAGCGCATCCAAACCCTCATGAAAAGCGGAAATTTCCTTCCGCCCGAAGAGGGTCTTGAACTGCCCTCCTCGAATCCCGAGTTCCTCGAGCTCCGCCGACACCGCGCGATCGAGCCGATCGGCGGTCCGTTTCCTCGCCGCGCTGAGCGATTCGAGCACAGGTACAAGAGCCGAACGAGCCCCGGCCAGATGCGCGCGCAGATCCTCGATCTCCCTCGAGCCGACGTCGATACCTTCGAGCGCGGCGCGTATACGGTCGCGCTCCTGCAACAGTCCGTCGGAATCGGTGCGATACTTCCGCTCCGCGCGCTGGATATCCGCCAACCTGGCCTGGAGCCGTTCGATATCGCTCTCTTCTTCCTCCGCGCCGCACTCGCTCCGTGCTATCTCCCTGGCCATCTCGGCCACTTTGATGCGGATTTCCGCGAGTTCCCGCGTTGAGGCCTCCCAGCGGCCGTCGAGATCAGCGATCGATTGAAGAGCCCGTTCGGCGCTGATAATCGAATCGAGAGCTCCTCCGCCATCGCCTTCGAGGGCCTGGGCCGCCTCGGCGAGTGCCGACCGGTGCCGGTTGGAGTGCTCTATCCTCCGTATCGCCTGCTCCAGCGATTTGGCGATACCCGGCTCGAGAGAAAGGCTCTCCAGCTCCTTGAGCTGGTACCTGAGAAAATCCTCGCGATCCCGGTCGGTCTGCTCCCGGTCGAGGCGGCGCCTGAGCTCGCTCCATGCCTCACGGAACTCCCCGGTCAGTTCCGCGCAGCGCCTGAGCAGCTCCGAGTGCTCTCCGGCGCCGTCGATGAATCGCACATGGCTCGACGGATCGAGGAGCTCCTGCTGCTGATGCTGGCCATGAAGCTCTATCAGCGCCGAGGCGACCTCCGCAGCCGCC